>NZ_QQPQ01000061.1 GCF_003346715.1 Oceanispirochaeta sp. M1 | reverse complement strand
ATCCGGACCGGATAAAGATAACTTTACTTTTACTCTACGCTTATCACTCATAAATCTGATGATACCCAATTCATGAAGTTTATAAAAGATCTTGAATAAATTTAGAATTAGTCGGTCATGACACTAGGAGTAATTTAAAGTGAAAAAAATTAAATATCTGATGATACTATCCTGTCTTATAGCGGGCCTTTCTTCCTGTGATATCCCCATCGCAGATTCACACGATACCCCCTATGCAAAGAAATGGTTCAAGACAAGTGAAACTGAGCCGGATGTAAGCTGGGCTGTTGTAAAACTGGATATGTCTGATCAATCCTTTGAATTTTCAAAATCGATCTTGCATAGTGGTGGAAATACTGATGATTATATCGGTCATTCTAAAGGCAGTATCACTATAGTCGATGATACCGCCCTCAAGATGACTGTTCAAGAAAAATATTATAATGGCAAATGGTATAACAGGGAAGCTTACATTGAATTACAGATGGCTCTGGGGCAGAATGGAACAGATGCAGCAGCACTTGCTGATAACATTTATATCAGCACAACTACCACCTACCTCATTGCTGGGGATCCAGCCACCTTAACCATCACAGGGTGGCCGATCGATTCCGATTTCAACGGCATATATTACAGTAGTGTTATAGCCTCCCTTTAATAAACACCCTCTACCGCCCCCTTTTCCTATTCGAGGAAGGGGGGCAGGCTGCAAAGCCATTTAAGAGGGACAGTCAGACTACCTGACAGTTCTCCTGTTTTTTTCAGTGAATCCGCCCCTGTAAACTGGTACATAATTGGAGATCTGCTATAATGGGCCTCGTGAAAAAAATGAAATTACCATTGGCAGGACTTATAGTTCTGCTCTGCACTGTACTCCCCCTCTCAGCTTCATCCCGGAATGCATCGGATATTATAAATGATCTAATGGAAGATGTATTTCAGCAGAAGCTGAGTGATGGTGAGATTAAAGCCAGGTATGAGGGATACTCTGAAGAGCTTGAAAGCCTTAGCGCATCCCTCAGTAAATCTGAATACTTCTATCATAAATCTCTCCTTGAATACTGGATGGGCAGAGCCTACCAGTCCTTTAATGATACAGAGACTGTAATCAATCATCATCAGGACGTACTGGACGGACATTATCTAAAACTGAAACGCCATTATTCGGCCATTGAACAGACTGTTCATCACTACGATTTATCATTGCAGGCCATAGAAGCCTATCTGGAAATAGAGAAAGACAGTGAGGGACTCCGTCAATACTCGGAAGTACAGGGACAGATGATTCTGCTCCGCCCCCCGGGATATGCCCTCAAAAACGGATTGAGCGTCAAACGAACCTTGAAAAAATCACTGAAACTTAATCCCGATAATATAAAATCAAAAATCATGGAAGGTGCAAGTGATATCTATACCCCTGCCGTCTACGGAGGCAATATAGATAAGGGGATTGAGAAACTCGAAGAACTTATCCTCCTCCCGGGCTGCGACAGAGAGGATATTTTCAATATCTATACAGGGATTGCCTACGGACTGATTGTTTCAGACCGGAATAGCGAAGCAGGCCCCTGGCTGAGTAAGGCGAAAGACATATATCCTCATAATATCTACCTCAATGGCTTGATCAGGCTTGCAGAAGAGGAACAGTGAATTGAAAGATAAAAACAGGCTTTTTGAACTGAACGACAGTATTTCCCACAGATTACTTGTACGATTTGTTCAAACCATAATATGGATTTTAGCCTGGCCCCTCTTCTTCCTGGCTTACGATATCCGGATAAAAGGGATGTCCTACCTTAAAAAAGAGAAGAAAGGGATCATAGTGGGAAACCACTGCCAGTTTATCGATGCCTACTATGTGGGAATGGCAAACTGGCCCCGCCTTACCTGGTTTACCGTAGAGAGTAATAATATTCTCAGATCAGATGTTGGATGGCTCAACTGGATTACAGGGGCATTCGGTATCAGGGATAACTATCCTATGTCCATAGCTTCGTCCATACCAAAGGCCATGAAGATTAACAGCTTTGTTACAGTATTTCCGGAAGGAAGACTGAGACACAGAAGTCAGGATCTTCTACCCTTCCACAGAGGTGCCTTCTATCTTGCCATTCAGAATGATGTGCCCATCATCCCCTTTGCCCAGATACTTAAAAAAAGATTTCTTCATAGATGGTTTAAACATCTATTCCCCAGAGTGAGGATTCAGTATATGCCTCCCCTCTATCCATCGGATTTCGGGGATGATCAGATGCCTTTGAAAAAAAGAGCAGAATTGATGAGCATCCATGCAAGAAAGATAATTCAGAACTGTATCGATGAAAACGGAGGAAGCAGAGAGCTGACTACTGAGCCGCTGTTTCAGTAGACTGGCCTCTATTCCTTAAGTATTCCTGCTTTATTGTTTTTCAGATAATAGAGAAAGTCATCCTTGAAGAGGGGCTTTGAAAAATAATAACCCTGAATGCTGTCACATCCCGCCTCTCTTAAAAAGTCCAGCTGTTTCTGACTTTCAACACCCTCAGCCACAATATACATTCCCAGATTCTGACCCATTCTGATAATATCCTTCACAAGGGCGGAGCCCTTACTGTCTTCGGGCAGTTCGTCAATAAAGCTCTTATCGATCTTAAGACACTGAGTTTTAAATCTTTTCAGGTAGGATAGTGAAGAATACCCTGTTCCGAAGTCATCGATTGAGATATTAACATTGAGTTCATAAAGACTATCCAGAATTGCCATGGCTGAAACGGAATCTTCCATGGCCATGTTTTCTGTAATCTCAAAATTGATAGATTCATATGGCTGTCCGGAAGCATCAATAATAGTGGTTATCCTGTTAAGGAGTTCCTTATCCCGGAACTGTCGGCCCGAGAGGTTTACAGCCACTTCAAAATCATGACCTCCCGCCTTCCGCATTTCAGGCAGATCTTCAAGAACTTTCCCCAGAATCCAGTCTCCCAGTTCGAGAATAAAACCATTTTCCTCAGCAAGAGGAATAAAGTCTACCGGAGAGATCATCCCCGATTCAGCGCTCTCCCAGCGTATAAGGGCTTCAGCACCGGTGACAATGCCGGTTTTTGTATCAACTTTAGGCTGATATGCCACCTTGAATTCGTCTATTTCCAGGGCATTGTGCATCTTGCCGTCCAGTTCCATCTTAAGCTGAATCTTTTTATTCATCTCTTTTTCATAATGGGTGTAAGTACCTTTACCCATTTTTTTTGACTGGTACATGGCCATATCTGCGTTCTGCATCAAAAGGAGTGGATCTTTCCCGTCTTCAGGATAATAGGATATCCCCATACTGGCGGTGGAATGAACTTCCAGGCCATTTATCTGCAGAGGGGTACGCAGGGCATGCTGAAGACGTTTTGCGACTTCCACTGCGGCCTCTCTGGTCTCAACACCCGGCATAAGGATAAGAAATTCATCACCTCCGAGGCGGGCGATTGTATCTTCATCTCTGCAGCTGCTGCTAAGAAGATCACTGATATTCCGCAGAAAAACATCGCCCACATTATGTCCCATGCTGTCATTAATATTTTTAAAATTATCGAGGTCCAGAAACATAACAGCCAGGTAGCTTCTGTTTCTGTCTGCATAGGCAATGGCCTGTGTAAGCCGGTCAAGAAAAAGCACCCTGTTGGGCAGGCCCGTAAGGGCATCATAGTAGGCTTGATGTTTCAGTTTATCTTCACTGGCCTTGATCTCGGAAACATCTTTAACCAACCCCACATAATGTGTCAGATGTCCCGATTTATCCATAATGCTGTTTATGGCAAGCCATTGGGGAAAGGTCTCCCCGTTCTTCCTTTTATTCCAGATTTCACCGGACCATTTCCCTTCTCTCCTGAGCACATCCCACATCTCTTTGTAGTAATCGTCATCATGGATTCCAGACTTCAGAACCCGTAGAGTCTGTCCCAGAAGTTCATCTTCCCTATATCCTGTCAGGTCCTCATAGGCCTCATTGACACGTTCAATTATTGCATCGGGAGTGGTGATGACTATACCGTCCAGGGAATTACCGAACACACTTTCAGAAAGAGATAACTGAGCCTGAGCCCTTTTTCTTACCGAAATATCACTGATAAACAGATAATAGGCCTCCTGAGAAGGGAAATATGAAGTAAGAACCTCATATACTCCCACCCCTCTGGAATATTCAAAAGCTCCAAACTCCGAATCAATTTTGTTGATTTTATCCCTGAGATCATCAGGCAGATAGGATGAGATATCCAGACCCCAGACAGCAAAATGATTAACGGCTACAGGATTGGCATATAGAACACGTCCTTCCTTATTCACCCTGATAACTGGATTGGGATTTTCCTCGGGAAAAAGAGCCAGGATACTGTTTTTTTTCTCCACCTGCCGCCGAATTTTTTTCTCATTTTCCAGATCATCCAGAAAAGTATTGAACTGTCCCGCAAGATGGCCTATCTCATCATTTCCTTTGTAAGTAAAGCGTTCAGAATAGTCAGTTCCTCTGCTGTTCTCAATAAATGTAATAAGAGAGAAGAGGGGTGCTGTAAGGATTATGGATATCTTACGGCTGATAAGCAGGAATATTACAGTTGAAAGAGCAATGGCAACAAGAAGAATTATATATATATCAGTTGTGATTGAATCATAATCCTCTACATAAACTGAAGATACAATTATCCAGTCAAATTCGGGTATATACTTAAAAAAAGCAATTTTCCCAGAGGGCTCACCAGTCCCCGGATCATACCAGGTATATCGGAGGTTCCCTCTCTTTTTCTCTATCATCTGGGAGAAAAAATCAAGGCTGAGATTATCCGGGTTTTCCATGGTGTAAAAATTTTCTCCCGAACTATCAGGATGAATAATAATATCACCATTGGGAGTGAAGATAAAAGGATAACCCTTCTTACCCTCCTGTATGGATGTAATACTGTTCCGAAGATCATCTATCTGAATGAGAGACTGCAGATCATCCTTGTAGGCCGATGCCGTGAGAATCCATTCCCATGGTTTAAAATACTCCATATAGAGGACTTTTTCCCGAGGCTCTTCATCACCCGGATTTTTCCATTCATACTCAAGATATCCGCTCTTCTCCTCTATCTGCTTCTGAACAAAATCATATTCTCTGACACTGACTCCCACCAGATCTTCATAGGGATGAATCAGGATCTCCCCCTGAGGATCAATGACATAGAAATACCCCTCATTACCAATCTCTATGTTCAGAAGACGTGATGAGGCAATATCCATTGCCTGCTCTAAAGAGAGCAATGAGTTATAAGACTCCTCGGATGCCAACTTATTTAAAATATCCAGGGAGGCAACAGCACTTTTAACCTGGGTTCTCAGATGGTTTCTGATTGAAAAATCAGCATAACTGCGGATAATTTCAATTATTGTATCAGTGGCATTATCCAATTCTGTAAGGGCAATCTCCTGAACACGCTGTCCGACTGTTCTACTGACAGAAAAAAAAGTAACTGTAGCAAGAAACAGAAAAAGCAGAGAGTAAATCAGAAAAAGTTTAAGGCTGATAGACAAAGATTTTAAATATTTCATTAATCCTCTACTGACTAAGTTTAAAAGAAAGAAAGCCTCAAATCAACAAAGCAAAAAATCCGCCCTACAGGGAGGCGGAATCAGTTGATCAGAGATTGAGATTTGATGATTCTCAGATCCTGTTCGACAGAACTTTAATATCATGACTCCTCTTCCCCAGAAGAACAAGAGCCAGGTACATGAGCCCCAGGATAGCTGTTGCCATCAAGGCAAAGACAAGGTTATGCCCTTCAACAATCTGATAAAACAGAGTGGAGATGGACCAGGCGAGTAATGTCGTATATGTCACCAGAATAAGGGTATAAAACCCTCCCATTTCCTGACGAGCCGCGCCTACTACTGCGAGACATGGAAAATACATCAGCACAAAGAGGAGATAGGCAAATGCCGACATGGGTGTGAAGTTTCTGGAAATATGACGGAAAACCGCAGTATCTGACTCAATTTCTTCGGCAATAACAGCTTTATCTTCAACAACAAGACCCAGCCCCAGGATATCAAGAGAGCTGAAGACTCCAATAAAGCCTTCACCCATAGAAGCAAAGGCTTCAACCACTACAGCTCCCATATCAAGATTTTCTTCTTTAATCTTCCTATCCTCACCGGACTCCGCCATATCCATGGAAGAATAGAGAGCATTAACGGTCCCCACAATTGCCTCCTTGGCAAAAAGACCGGTAAACAGGGCTACAGAAGCAGGCCAGTTCTCTCTTGTGACACCCATAGGTTCAAAAATAGGAGACAGTGCTTTCCCGCTGTAGGCCAACACTGATTCCTGAGAATTTTCATTTCCAAAGCTCAGTTTTCCATCAGAAAATCCCATAGAACTGAGAACACCGAGAATACAGACAGCAATAATAACCACAACTCCTGCTTTTCTGACAAAGAGCTGAAGCCTGATCCATGCCGACTTAAGGATATTGGAGACCTTGGGGGTATGGTAGAGGGGCAGATCCATTATGAAATAGGAGGGTGTCCCTTTGAAGAGGCTGTTCTTCAGCAAAAAACCCGTAAATACGGCCATAAGGAGTCCCGACAGATATATAAGGAATACGACCAGACCCGATGACTTTCCATAGAGAGCGGCACAAAACAGGGCGTATACCGGGAGTCTGGCACCACAGGACATAAAGGGCGCCATAAAGATTGTCATATAACGGTCTCTTTTTGACCCAAGTGTTCTGGCTGCCATTACTGCAGGAACAGTACAGCCGAACCCCACAACCATGGGGATAAAGGCAGAACCGGGAAGACCGATACTTCTCATGACTCTGTCTGCAACAACACCGATTCTCGCCATATATCCGATATCTTCCAGGACGGCGATAGTAAGAAACATAAAAAAGACAACAGGAATAAAAGTGGCTACAGTCTGAACACCGGCTCCCACACCTCCTGCCAGAAAGACAATCAGCCAGTCAGGTGCATGGATCAATCCAAGCAGATGAGATGGTATATCCACAAATATAAGTCCTGCAAGAATATCGAAAAAATCAATAAAGATAGAACCTACACCGATGGCAAGCCAAAACGTAATAAGCATGGAGAGAAAGAAGATAGGGACAGAGGCGTATTTATTCATTACAACCTTATCAATTCTGTCTGTAAGACTCTCCTTTTCCTTTGTTGAGTAGGTAATGACCTTATCGCAGATATCATCGATTCTGGTATAGGCATCATTGGCTGAAAGATCCAGAAAAGAGGAAGCTTTCTGTTTATTATGAAGAAACTCAGGATCTTTGCGAATCTGCTTTTCCAATACTGATATGGCATTCTTAACAGATTGCTTATCAACTGAGATGACAGTTATAACCGGCACACCAAGCTCTTCAGCCAAAGCAGCTTTATCAATTCGCATTCCCTCCTGTTCCGCCATATCCATCATATTGAGAAAAACAACGACATGGGGGGTTCTGGCTAGAAGATCTTTAGTGAGAAACAGGTTTCTCGAAAGGTTTGAGGCATCAACAACGTTTATGATAAGGTCATGCTCCTGCTCCCGTATAACCCGCTCGGCGATTTTCTGATCTTCCGTATCGGGGCTGAGATTATTGGTCCCGGGCAGATCAATCAATGTGATCTTCTTACCCATAAAGGTCATTGATCCTTCAACCCGCTCTACAGTTACACCCGGCCAGTTTCCAACCTTCTGTCTGGAGCCGGTGAGTTCATTAAACAGGGTGGTCTTTCCGCAGTTGGGTATACCGGCGATAGCAATATTGTTTAAATCCATTATTCAGAATCCCTGACTAAGATTTCTCCGGCTTCTTTTTTCCGCAGAGCCACACGGCTGTGACGAACACTGAAAACCATTGGATCACTGATATCTGCACTTGTGCGCTCAACGACAGTTCCTTCAACAAAGCCCATTTTTAAGAGCTTTTCAGAGTATTCTGATCTCTGATTTTCAAATCCGCATATAATAAATTGACTCCCTTTTGGAATCTCTGATAATTTTGTTATACTGGTGGTCAAAGGGTTTCTCCTGACTTGCCTGGAAGCTAAATCTTCTTAAATTATGCATGACTAACTTTAATATGCTGAGTTTATCCAGAAATGGGAACACATGTCAAGGAGTTAACCTTAATTAACCAGGGTCGGATTTAATCTGATTCTTATGAAATCGAACCTATATAATGGGGTGCATATATGCCATATACAATTACTGACCATGAAATACTTGATTTACAGAAACAATTCCCCTCGGCTCTGAACTACCTGACAAGTATTACCATAATACAAAGGGAGTCCGGAAAAGTGGGAAACACACGTCTGGCATCTCACATGGGCGTTTCAAAACCGGCGGCAAACCAGGCTATGGGCCGTCTGAAAAAACTGGGTCTCACAGAACAGAATCCCTATGGGGAGATAACTCTGACCAAAGAGGGCAAACGCTTTGCCTTTGCAGTTCTACGTCGGCATTACCTTGTGGAGCACCTGCTTATTTCCAAACTGGGCTATCCCTGGGAAAAATCAGACGATGAAGCCCAGAGACTTCAGGCATCACTGTCAGAGGAGTTCACCGAATATCTCTGTGAATTCTTTGACCATCCTGAAACATGTCCCCACGGGAACCCATTTCCCGGGGCTTCAGTGGAGACGGAACTGCTGGAAGCAGAGCGTCTTATAAAAGCACCCCTTAATGAAGAAATCATTATGATAAGGATCACTGAAGTGGGAGAAACAGTCGAAGGACTTTTACCTTTCTGCTACGGCAGTAACCTTCTTCCCGGCAGGCATATGACAGTCAAAGAGAAATCCAATGGTGAATTGACAGTTTTGATGGACGGCAAAGAGTCAGTAATACCTGTCAATTATGCCGAATACCTCTGTTTCAAAAAAGCATGATATGGGTAGGATAAACTGGAAGGCGGGAAATATGATATTTCCCATACCTGCGGTTCTAGTGAGCTGCGGTGGAAAAGAAGAAGATTACAACCTGATCACCGTCTCGTGGACAGGAACGGTCTGTACCAATCCTCCCCTCTGTTACATATCACTCAGAAAAGAACGGCTCTCCCATGAGATAATCTCCCGGGAAAAAGAATTCGTTATCAACCTCAGCACCGAGAAGATGGCTGCAGCCACAGACTGGTGCGGTGTTAAATCGGGTAGAGAATTTGATAAATTTAAAGAGTGCGGACTGACCCCTGAAAAGGCAGCCGTCGTGAATGCTCCCCTGATTGCAGAATCTCCTGTGGCTATTGAATGTCGGGTCATTGAGATAAAAGAGCTTGGCAGTCATGATATGTTTCTGGCGGAAGTACTCTCGGTCAGTGTTGATGAGAGTTACCTTGATGCAGAAAGCGGAGCTTTTGACATGCAGAGAGCCGGGCTGATTGCCAGTGCCCACGGGAAATACTGTGGCCTTAAACCGCCCCTGGGACACTTCGGTTACTCAATTAAAAAGAAAAAAAAGAAAAAGAAAAAACCCCTCAGAAAAAGCAGATAAGTCCTGCTGCTTCTAATTCTCTATTTCATCTTTCTCTTCAAGAGCAGATTCATAAAAGTCTTCAATGGCCCACATCATTCTGTAGTCGGGCCAGGCGAACATCAGGGTCTCACAGAGAGTAATCATGGTATCCCAGTCCTCCATATAAAGACGGGCCAGAAGTTCCTGATAGATAAGCTCCGGGAGAAAAGGGTCATCCGGCATCTCCAGCTGTGCATTTCTTGAAATGGCAATAATACGTTCCAGCATACGGGAGGCCTCATCTTCATCCTCAAAATAATCGCGGGCATAATCGGCAATCTCCAGCATCGAATTCTGGGCATGCCATAGAACCTCAGCCCTTGTATTGCCCCATGTTAGCTCCGGGTTCTCTCTGGCAGTGACAGTTACTTCATTGATATCTCCCCCCGCAAGGACAACAGCGGTCAGCTGATCTGCCCAGCTTAGAAATGGTTCTTCGTCTGCCCGTTCCAGCAGAGTATGAAGCCTGCGGTAGAGCACATTCATCTCCCTCTGATAACGGGCCTTCCTGAAATCCTTTAAGAAGCGGTAGCTGTCCTCAAGACTGTCACGGGGAGCCTGGAATGCAGGGTCAAAGGCCAGGGCTGCCTTAAAATCGGCGGAAGCCTGGTCATAAGCCTCTTCGTCCAGTGAAATAAGACCTTTATAATAGAGGCGCAAAGCATCTCTGGAAGAGGAGATACCCTTGTCTTCAGTTTCAATGCCGTAATACTCTCCCAGAGCCAGGGCAAGAGAAGTTTCCAGATCAAAATACTCAGACAGTGATGTCTCTCTGGATACTGCAAAGAGAATCTCACCCTTTTCGGTATCTGTTATCTTCACATCAGCCCTCAGACGTCCGTCCAGGACAATAAAACTACCCCTTACAAGATCATTGGCATTCAGTATTTTCCCCAGTTCAAGGGCAGTAGCCTCATCAGTAATACCGGCAAGTCCCAGTTTCTGTTCCTTCAGAACAGCCTCCAGATCTTCCCGCTCAACCAAAGTAAGACCTGATGAGGAGAGACGGACATTCAGACTGTCCGCAAATGCACGGGACATCCACTGATCATTTTCATTGCCTGTAATATTGGTAAAGTGTAGGACTGTGACAATCCTTGGTACAGCTTCGGCAGCTGCCTCCTGAGGCATGCCGTTTATCAAAGGCCACAGAAGAAACAGGACTGGGAAAAGTAATCTATTCTTCATTCCGGTAAAATCCGGCTGATATCATCTTTAAAACTGTCGTCATTCCTGAACTCATCAAGTACCTTGACCGCTGCACGTTCCCGGGCCTGCTCATAATTAAGGCCGCCTTCTTTAACAGGACCGTACTCTCTGCTCAAGAGAACAAGACCGTATTGCCTGAAACTGACGACTCCATTCAGTCTGGAAAAATGTATCCCCCCGGACTCCTCGATAACAGGATAGTCAGAAACAACCCAGTCCAGAGCAAGCTCATAGGGAGTATTTTTTCCTCCGGGGAGGAGCTGTAGAGGTAGATTCATATTTGTCAGAATAGCCAGGAAGGGAATATTGTATCCTGAGTTATCATCCAGTCCCGAGGGAGTAGGGATAGAAGCACGGCGATCCGCCTTTCTCTGATTTTCCCATTCAGCCTTATTCATTCGGAACAGAACCCAGTATCCTCTCTTCGGATGATACCAGTTATCTACGGTTTCAAGATGAATAAGACTCTGAGATACAGACTGATGTATACGGCTCTCAAGAGTTTCCGTACTGCTGCCGTCAGCAGCGACTTTGTTATTAAGTTCAAGTTCAGAGATAACATCGACCGAGATGGAAGCAGCCAGATTCGACTGAGCCCTGGAGATGGCAATCTCTCTATCTTCAGCTTCATCTCCTGTATCAGAACCGCCAATACCATAGTAAAACCCATCTTCAGAAGGGGGTGCCGACATCCATTCCGGCTCAGCTTCAAAGGATGGATCTGTAGAACTCATGCAGGATGAGAGTGTCAGGATTAGCAGAATGGTAAAAACTGCAGGGGATAAACGCATTATAGAACTCCCTTGTAATATCTATTTCATTCATATTTTTCTTTAAGATTGACTAATTATAGTTGCTAGCGCCTCTGTCCGCTACAGTGAAAATAAAATTCTACAGACAATCTCCATAGTTATCTGCAGACGAAAGGGGTAGAGTTAAGTATGGGATACACTAGTTTTTGGATAGTATTTAAAAAAACTTCTTTACCCTGAGATATTTCCTGAGTATTTTCTGTACTGAGAGGTATAAAATGAATGAATTAACAACAATACCCGAAGAGCTTCCCCTTGTACCCATGAAGGGTTCAATTCTATTTCCCGAAGGACTGAGCTCTGTACGAATCAGCGGCCTCGCAGAAGATGAAGCCTATTTTGGAGACAATAATCCCAGCAGCATGGCTGCAGCAGTATCACTTAAGAAGAACTTCAATCTGGCAGAGCTGGAAAAAGATGACTTTTATACAGTAGGCACCCTGGCATTTATTCAGAGTGCAGAACATAAAAACGATGAACTGAAAATCAGCATGAGAGGTGTTCAGAGAATAAAGATCACACATGTGGAAAAACGGTCTAAAATCCATTTTGCAAAGATTGAATCCCTTCCAGATATAGATGATATGGACCAGAACGGCCGGATGAGTATGGTAGAAAGTATGAAAGATCTGGCCAGGGAGATTGCCGGATTCTTTGAAGGAACCGGAGATGCGGTCAAGCAGCTTGAATCGATGAATCATCCCGGCCCCCTTATGTATAATATCATCCCCTACCTGAATATCAGCCGTTCTGATAAACAGGAACTTTTGGAAATATCTTCCTTGAAAGTACGTGGACTCAAGGTTATTGATGCCATGATCAGTCAGAAGGAATCACTGAAACTTCAGGCGGAAATTGCCGGTAAGATGACCGAAAAAGCCAGCAGAAGTTATAGAGAAAATGTTCTCCGGGAGCAGCTCAAAGTAATACAGAAAGAGCTCTCTGAATCTGATACAGAAGAAGATGAGGGATTCAAGGCAAAGATTGATAAATCCTCAATGCCCGATGAAGTCAGAAAGGTAGCACTTAAAGAACTGCAGAAACTGGAGGAACAGCCTCCCAACAGCCCGGAAACCAGAATTATCCAGAATTACCTGGATCTTCTGGTAGACCTGCCCTGGGCAAGCGGAGAGACCTCTGAAATTGACCTTGAAAAGGCAAAGACCATTCTGGACAGTCAGCACTACGGTCTTGAAAAAGTTAAAAAAAGAATAATCCAGCACCTGGCTGTGATGAAACTCAAAAATGAAAAAAAGGGCTCCATCATTCTCCTGGTAGGACCTCCGGGAACAGGAAAAACAAGCCTTGGAAAGAGTATTGCCGAAGCCCTGGACAGAAAATATGTCCGTGCAAGTCTTGGCGGTATGCGTGATGAAGCGGAAATCCGTGGCCACAGAAGAACATATGTCGGAGCCCTTCCCGGCCGAATCATCCAGGGAATGAAGAAGGCGGGAACAAGAAACCCCGTATTTGTCCTTGATGAGGTGGATAAACTGATGCAGTCTTACAGCGGTGATCCTGCTGCGGCCCTGCTGGAAGTACTGGACCCCGAACAGAACAACAGCTTCTCGGATCATTATCTGGAAGTTCCCTACGATCTGTCTGAAGTCTTTTTCGTAGCCACAGCCAACAGCCTGGATTCAGTACCGGCTCCCCTTCTGGACAGAATGGAAGTGATAACACTTTCAGGGTATACAAACCCGGAGAAATTCCATATTGCGGAAAACCATCTTATTCCTTCAGTGATGGAGGACCATGGACTGAGTTCCGATCAGATGCTCCTTGAAAATGATGCACTCGTTGAGGTCATCGAAAATTATACCAGAGAAGCCGGTGTCCGCGGTCTTAAGAAAAAAATTGCCCAGATTGCCAGAGGAGTCTCTGAAAAGGTAGTTTCTGATAATCCGGAACTCCCCATAATAGTAAAGAAAGAAGAGATCGAAGAATATCTGGATCATCAGAAGGTCAGGCATGAACAGATCGGAAAACTGAACCCTCCCGGTGTGGTTACCGGTATGGCATGGACTGCCATGGGAGGAGAGATTCTCTTTGTAGAATCCACAAACATGCCCGGTACAGGCGGTTTAACCATAACGGGACAGCTGGGAGATGTGATGAAAGAATCAGCAAAGATATCCCTCAGTCTGATACGTTCGCGTCTGTCCATGTATACAGGTCATTTTGCATTTAAAGAGCAGGATATACATATCCATGTTCCCTCGGGAGCAGTACCAAAGGACGGTCCGTCAGCCGGAGTGACTCTGCTCACGTCCCTGGCATCCCTTATAACCGGGACTCCGGTCAATCCTGAACTGGCCATGACGGGAGAGGTAACTCTCAGAGGTGCGGTCACACCGGTCGGGGGAGTGAAGGAGAAGGTTCTTGCCGCCCACAGAGCGGGAGTAAGACGGATAATTCTCCCTGCGGACAATGAAAAGGATCTGAGGGAACTCCCTGAATACATCAGAGCAGATCTGACAGTCATCCCTGTAGAAACCATTCAGGAAGTTCTGAAAGAAGCCTTGAACATTGATGTTCCGGATATACCGATGCCCGAAGCACCCAGTTTCAACTCAAGCAGCAGCACAAACAGCTGATCCGCAGAATATAAAATTTATTTAACGACCCGATGCTGTAATGGCATCGGGTTTTTTACATTATTGAGTTTAAGTAAGACTGAAACAGGTTGACAAATAATGAAATTAATTTAATTATACTTCCATGGTTTCAGTTTAACTGAAATCATAAAAGGTAGACTTCAGGAGGATCTGGTGGCAAGACCGGAATATCGTTTCGGAGAAAAAATCAAAATAGTCAGAGAGAGCCAGGGCATCACACTCAAGCAGCTTGCTCAACAGATGGATGTCAGTGCCAGCCTTATCTCACAGATAGAAAACAATAAGGTATCCCCCTCCATCGATACCCTTCTGAACCTGGCAGATATTCTTGATATAGATCCTGAATATCTTTTCCGCGACTTCCGGAAAAAAAGAAAAGTCAGAATAGTCCGTGCCGAAGAGAGAAACCGGCTGAGTCAGGGATCTGTTCAGTATGAACTGCTCACTCCTCCCTCTATAGCGGATGAAGACTTTGCCCTTGAGACAATGGAGCTCACAATTGGACCCGGAGGAGAAAAAGGGAGCCAGGATTACGGACATCCGGGAAGAGAGATGGGAATCATTCTTTCAGGAATTTGTGAACTTCAGTATGGAACCGAAACGTACAAACTGAAGGAAGGAGACAGCCTCTCCTTCTCATCCGCCGTACCCCACACCCTGATCAATCAGGGTGAAGAGGAGTTGAGGGCAATCTGGATTATTACACCGCCCAGGCTTTTTACCTAGTTTTCGGCATTAATTATTAACCATCAGGATTGGAAAACAGTCCTGGATACACAGATAAATATTTAAGGAGCAAGAAATGGGAAAAACCATTGCAGAGAAGATTTTTGACGCTCACCGGGTAGACAATCCGGGAGAGGGAATCTTTGTACTCAACCTGGACAGAGTATTCTGTCATGAAATCACAACCCCCATCGCCATCAACGATCTGGTGAGCCGCGGCATGGACAGGGTCTTTGATCCGGATAAAATCAAAGCCGTCATCGACCATGTAACTCCTGCCAAAGATTCCAAGACAGCGGAACAGGGTAAGATTATGAGAGACTGGGCCAAACGTCAGGGAATCAAAGACTTCTTCGACATCGGTCAGAACGGAGTCTGCCATGCTCTCTTCCCCGAAAAGGGATTTGTCCGCCCGGGATTCACAGTCATAATGGGGGACTCTCACACCTGCACACACGGAGCTTTCGGAGCCTTTGCCGCCGGAGTGGGAACCACTGACCTCGAAGTGGGAATTCTCAAGGGGGTATGCAGTTTCAAGGCTCCCGAATCCATTAAAATCAACGTTACAGGCAGTCTGAAAGATGGTGTGTACGCCAAGGATGTAATCCTCTCCATTATCGCCAAACTCGGTGTAAACGGAGCAACCAACAAGGTAATAGAATTCTGCGGTCCTGTAATTGAAAGCTTCTCAATGGAAGAGAGAATGACCGTATGTAATATGGCCATCGAAGCAGGGGGTACCTGTGGAATATGCCCTCCCGACAAGACAACCGTGGAATACCTCTGGGACTTCATCAAAGATGATTTTTCCGATAAATCCGCCGCTCTTGCAGACTACAGCAAGTGGAATTCCGATGCCGATGCCTCTTATGCGGAGGTCATTGAGTTTGATATAAGCAGCCTGGAACCAGTGGCAACATTCGGCTATAAACCCGATCAGGTAAAAACCATAAGAGAGTTGGAAAAAACTCCAGTTGACCAGGTCTATATCGGCAGCTGCACCAATGGTAGAATTGGAGACCTCAGAGAGGCTGCAAAGGTTCTCAAGGGACAGAAAGTATCAGATTCCGTCAGAGCTGTTCTCTCCCCCGCCACTCCTGACATTTATCGGCAGGCTCTGAAAGAGGGGCTTATCGAGATCTTTATGGATGCGGGAGTCTGTCTGACCAACCCGACCTGTGGTGCCTGTCTTGGCATGAGCAACGGTGTTCTGGCAGATGGAGAAGTCTGTGCATCCACCACCAACAGAAACTTCAACGGAAGAATGGGTAAAGGCGGAACAGTTCACCTCATGAGCCCAGCCTCCGCAGCAGCAGCAGCCGTCAGCGGCTATATCACAAACTCAATACTGTACAAGGGGTAATATGATGTCAGCAGTTAAAGATTTTAAGGGGAAAGTGCTTTTCCTTGACCGGTCAGATATCAATACAGATGAAATTATTCCCGCAAAATATCTGACGGAAATAACAAAAGAGGCTCTGGGGCCCAATCTTCTGGAAGACCTCAGCATGGACAGTTTTGATCCTGCGACCGATATTGACGGCAAGAGGGTTATCATCACAAGAAGCAACTTCGGCTGCGGCTCTTCAAGAGAGCATGCTCCCTGGGCTCTGGAAGTGAATGGAATAAATCTGGTTATTGCGGAAAACTTCGCTCGTATTTTCAGACAGAATATGTACAACTGCGGCATGATGGCCGTGGAGATGAGCAAAGATGAAATAGATGCTCTTTTCAGTGAGTTTTCTTCAGAAGATACCAGCCTGACAACTGATATGGATAAGAATGAATTCACAATTAAAAGTACATCAGGTAAAAGTAAGACCCTCTCCTTCAATATTTCCGGTTTTGATAGAACACTGGTAGATCATGGTGGATGGGTCGGCTACGCCGATAAGAATTATTAAGAAGAAAAGCGGTCCGTTCCAGTACAGATCAGCATTAAAACCGCTCCCCCGGGGGCGGTTTTTGTTTATAGAACAAGACATCTCTACATTCGAAAGACTTACAAAGTTCGGCACACAAGCCCTTCCAGACATACAGATTCCGACATTATTGTGGGGGAAACCTATAAAAACATCATTAATTGACTGTTTGATCAATAATTTGATTTTTTTTCTTTGCCCATAGGATTTTCAAAGCTACAATAGAAAACATAATTATATCAAAACTATTTCTATAAGGAGGCATCCATGAGTGATGCAAGTAAAATTCAGAGCGAAATGATCTACACCCTGGAAGACAAACCACCTGCAGGTCAGGCTTTCCTGGCAGCCCTGCAGCATATGATGGCCATTTTCATCGGTATAGTGACCCCTGCAATAGTTATCAGCGGAGCCCTGGGACTCAGTACCGAGATGTCTTCCTATCTGATCAGCATGTCACTTTTTGTTTCCGGTATTGCTACATTTATTCAGATTAAAAAAATCGGTCCCATTGGTTCAGGACTTCTGAGTATCCAGGGAACCAGCTTCACATTCCTTTCCCTCTGTATCGGGATCGGATTTACTGTCAAAAACGGTGGCGGAACAGAAGCTCAGATGCTGGCAGCTATCTTCGGAACCTGCCTGATTGCCTCTCCCGTAGAGATGATCTTCAGCCGCTTCATCCCCATGCTTAAAAAAATCATCACTCCCCTTGTAAGCGGAATTGTTGTAACTCTGATAGGTATGTCTCTTATCAAAGTCGGTATCACTGACATCGGCGGCGGTGCATGGCTCCTGGCCAATAAACCAGATGTTTTTGCTAATTCTACAAACCTGATCCTCGCGGCTATCGTTCTTGTAACTATTATTGTATTCAACAGAAGCTCCAACAAATGGCTGCGCATGGGATCAATCGTTTTCGGTCTGATTGCAGGTTATGTAGTTGCATCCTTCATGGGTCTTGTTCAATTCGGCAAGATCACATCACTGAAACCCGTTGCACTCCCCATCCCTTTCAAATACGGATTCGGCATCAGCTGGGCACATGTTATCCCCATGGCACTCCTCTACCTGATTACAACTGTAGAATCCATTGGTGACCTGACGGCAACTTCAATGGTTTCAGGTGAACCCGTAGAAGGCGACGTGTATATGAAAAGAATCTCCGGCGGTGTATTCGGAGACGGTGTAAACTCTGCACTGGCAGCTGTTTTCAACTCATTCCCCAACACAACATTCAGTCAGAATAACGGTGTAATTCAGATGACCGGTGTAGCCAGCCGCTACGTAGGATTCTGGATATCAGGACTTCTGGTACTCTTCGGACTCTTCCCCATCGTGGGCGGTCTGTTCTCCATCATTCCCAACGCCGTACTGGGTGGAGCTACAATCATCATGTTCGGAACTGTTGCAGCTTCAGGAATCAGAATTATCTCATCCAGTATCATCGACAGAAGAGGAGTCATTATCATGGCTCTCTCCTTCGGTCTTGGACTGGGAGTCGTATTCGTTCCCCAGATTCTGAATCACTTCCCCCCATTCCTTCAATCAGTATTCAGTTCAGCCATCACTACCGGTGGTCTCATAGCCATTTTCCTGAACATTGTACTTCCCAGAAGCTACAAAGATCAGAAAGTGGATGAGCCCATGAAAGATATGGTCTGATCGGTCTTAGATTAAGAGATGATAAAAAGGGGCTGTTGCAAAAGTCTAATTAGACTAAAGCGACAGCCCTTTTCTTTTTCAAAACAATTATTCGAAAGTCTTTAAATGTAAAAAGGGGCCGCAAAGCGACCCCATCGTGCTACAATTTGTTTAA
>NZ_QQPQ01000060.1 GCF_003346715.1 Oceanispirochaeta sp. M1 | reverse complement strand
CTGTCCAAACGTTGTAGTATGATGACTCATAGCCGATTTCCTTTTGTTGTATTGTTTTAGTCGACTTAAGAATAAACGGAGATCGGCTTTTATAAAACCCCTTTCAAATTATCTTGGACAGCTGTGATTTAAAATATATTTTCCCATAACTTAAAAAGGGAATAAATTATCAGAAACAGCCCACAGAATCTTTTGATCCAATTAGAGAGATTTCCGATTTTTTCTGAATTTATATAATTTATGATTTTGTTGCCAAAGGTACCTGCCAATACAATTGAGGCGGTATGACCAATCCCATAAAAAATAAACAATGTAATTCCGAACCACATTTGGTTCAATGATTTTGTAAATACAATACCTATCATGGGAGCAATAAATGCAAAACTACAGGGTCCAAGAACAATTCCATATAAGAATCCCAGTGTAAAAGCGCCTAATTTCTCATAACCATGTATTCCACCCAACAAAGAAATATTCAGTCTCCTGAATAGAGGAATATCCAGAAGCCACAGTCCACAAAGGAGAAGAAAAATATAGGCCGTAATTAAAATTGGAGCCCCAACATCTCCAAGGATTCTCCCTAAAAAACCTGTGACAAATCCCATAAGGATAATCATTGCAAGGATTCCCAAAGCAAATAGCAATGATAATCGGAATCCGTCTTTAGAATCGGGTACTTTATGATCATTGATATAGCCAATGATGAGAGGAATTGATGCCACGTGACACGGACTGAGAAACACACTCAGGATTCCCCAAATAAGGCTGGCTCCCAAAGAGAATAATGATAATTCATAAAATGTTTGATTCAACATCATTACGACTTCATTCATTGGATGAGAACACCACCCTTTTCAAGAATAAGATAGAGTTCTTCTGTAGGGAAAAAACCCTCATGCCTGTAATATTCTTTTCCATTTGAATCAAGAAAAACCTGTGTAGGTATCACTCGGATATTATATTGCTTTGCCATGGGCTTTTGCTCTTCTTCCCAAACATCATAGAAAATCACATCTACCTGATCTCCGAGACTGGTCTTAATCTCCTCCATAACAGGAACCATAGCTTTACAGGGAACACAATTTACAGAGCCAAGCTCAATAAATGTAACCTTTTTACTTTCAGAGACTGATCCACTCCCGGTTTTACCAGAGGTATCAGCATTCACTTTTTCACTGCATGAAAAAAGTAATAAATAAGAAAGGACAATGAGTCCTATGTAAAATTTTTTTGTCATCATATTATTGCTCCAGAAATCATACCTGCCAAAGAGACTTCAGATAAAACTAAATAATTTATTATTTGAAAAGTCTTTTCAAAGTTTCTTTATATTGAAACAACTCAACAATTGAAGCAAGTCATTTCTTGACAAAGTTTCTTTATTTTGAAACATTAAAACAATGATAAGCGATGATGAACGGAAAAAAGCAGAAATCAGGGCTCATATGTTTAAAGCCCTTGCTCACCCTGTAAGAATTTATTTTCTGGAAAAGCTAAAGGAGAAGACCTGGTGTGTCTGCAAATTGGCAGAAGAAGCTGGAATCCCAAAATCAGCAGCCTCAAAACATCTATCACAGTTAAAGGAAGCAGGTTTGGTAGATGATTCCAGGGTGGGAACAAGAGTGGAGTATAAACTTACAGCACCATGTGTATTAGAATTGGCAGCCTGTGCAGAAGGGGTCGTTCTTACAAACCGAAGAAAACAGCTGGAACTATGATTCCCTTGGGTTAATTTTATTCATACGCGATCGAATAATCCTGTAATATGGTTTATTTCAGGGAATCTACCTTAAACGTTGCCTAGAGCTGTATTGACTTGAGGGAGCACTATAGTTGAGGGATGCTCCTGTTACAACATAAGAGCATACTTTTTTTATTTTATAATAAGAGCTTTTGCAGTTCCCATCCAGATGAATATAGGAAATTAACCCCTTTCAATCTGATGACAAATAGACACCTGCTATTTGTCAGTTGATTTCAACATATTCTCGTAAGTTAATTTTGCCATTTTATAGCGAAACCTGGAAATAGGATTCCGGACTCGTTTAATAATTATCTCAATACTTGTGAGATTCAGTCTAAGCACACTCTTCTGAACATTGGATTTTAATTTCCTAAAGGCCTTGCTTCCCGGAGCTTGGCCAGATTGTAAAAACTCAATCAAAGCCTTTCTGTCAGATCCTGATAAGAGCTTCTGAATTCTCTTAAGCTGTTTTTCCTGCTGAGTTTGTATTTCTTTTTCTATTTCCGGCTTTAATTTCAACGGTTTATGCTCCTTGGCAAGTTCTTTACATCAGTTTCAAGATGGAATATTACTATAGATAACAAGAGAAGAAAAGGATTTCCTATATTGAGGAAATCTACAGTAAGAACGGGTTTGAGATTCCTGAGATGAGCACAATGAATAAACTCATTACTCAAAACATGTAAATATCTGTTTCACCACAAACTGCTTACTTCCATCCCCGAAAGGGTTTAAGCCAAACAAAAGACACTCGCAATGAGTCTTAATTGGGTCCACAAGGACTTGAACTTGAGCAGCATCCTTATGCAGTTCATATACTGCCGTATCGTACCGCATTAGAAGTGCATATGCGGTATGTTTTCCATATAAAGCTTCTGGGTTCATATAATATGGGCGTCGGTATTTCTCATTTGCTAGATATGTTTGAGATCAGTAGACCAACTGCCTATAAGTTCATCAAACGGTATGCGGATCATGGGATGAAAGGTTTATTGGAATTACCCCGAACACCACCATTATTACTTTAATGTGCATTAAAGTGAAAAAAACCAAAGCATGGTCTTTCAGATATCCCGACCCACAACTCCTACTTAATATGTTTAGTTAACCAACGATCCAATTGATTGGCAAATGCTTGAATATCTTTTTTGTTTAGGGCTGCCGGACCTCCGGTATCCATCCCTCCGGATCGAAGGGTATCCATTAAGTTACGCATTGCTAAGCGGGATTTTACATTTTCCTGAGTATAAAGATCTCCCCTTGGGTTCAATGCAATACCCCCTTCATCAATAACCTCGGAAGCCAGAGGAATATCGGCGGTAATCACCAAGTCACCCGATTTCATTTGCTTTACAATTTCATTGTCTGCTACATCAAAGCCGGCTGGAACTTTTATAAAAGAAATATTTGGAGATTTGGGAATCCGTAGTGTCTGGTTTGCCACCAGAGTTATAGAAATATTCCTACGGTCTGCACATCTAAAAAGGATTTCCTTAATTGCCACGGGGCATGCATCAGCATCTACCCATATTTTCATAACTCACTATCCATGTTGAATAATATAAAGGATGAAACAAAAAAAGAAACCTCTTTTAAAGACATGATCTGATGATGTTGCTACAAAAAAAATCCAAAAGACATTTCAATTGGCGTCGATAAGAGTGTCACAATCCTAATGGTACACATCATATACATCGTTTACAAAGCTACAAGGACATCCTTTACACTTCAGAGCACGGGAAAACCGCATCATGTTTCAAATAAAACTCCAGCTTATATTGAAAAGCAAATCATATCTTTGAGGAAAAAGCATCCGCGTTGGGGAGCTGCTAAGTTGTTAGTATTACTTGAAGACAGGTACTCCAATCGAGATCTTCCAAAGCTTACAACAATAAATAGTATTCTGAAGAGAAATGGAATGATTGCACCTAGAAAAAGAAGATTTAGAGTTGAACCCACTTATCCTATATTTGATCCAAAAGCCCCGAATGAAAGCTGGAGTGATCAGCTTCATCCAGGAAACTATCATATCGAACTACTTTTAAAGGCTTTTTAATGATAGGCAGAGTCAGAGATAAAGACAAATTGATAGTCAATGTACATAGACTGATTATATTGATTTACCGATTTGGACAGCTTGCAAAGAAAAAGCATATCCGTTTTACTTTAGAATATGAAATTCCAAACCAAATTACGAAAAGAATTTATGGCCTTTTTTACAAAATTGATTTTGGTTGTTGTATTTCTATTTGCTTCTATAGCGGTGATTGTTAATTTTGTAAACAATAATATGAATAAGAATCACAGTATAGAATTGGTAAACAAATCATTTATAAATTTAACTGATAAAATTACTTTACAAATAAGTTCACATAATTCTGATAATGAGTATTTACAGGCAATACAGGATAATCATGTCAGCAGAAAACTTGTTTCAAGTTCTAACTATTCATTTTCCCGGACAATAAATGTTCGCTATAGCTATAATATTTATGATATGAGCGCAAATCCTATATATCAGGAATCTTATCACCTGTTACCACAATACAAAATTTATTTAAACATAATTAGAGATCGAGTTAAAAATGACTCCCCGATTAAGTATATTTTGTATCCCAATTATAAGACTCATACGGCGAGTTTGATTTATTATGGCGGTTTATACAAAGATTCAAAGCTCATTGGTTTTGATATGTATTCAATCGATATAAGAGATCTGAATTATTCTTTATTACCTAACACAGGCGATTATGTTATTACTGATCGTTTTGATAGTATTATTGCTACAAATAATTATAAAATATTAGAAAAAAGTCTGAACTTAAAATATGTTAAAAATTATACGATTGATAACGCAAATTATCATGTCACCAGAGTAGAAAAGGACTTTTACTCTATTTATTTTCTCGAAAAATATATCAGTCTAAGCAGATGGTATTTAATAGTATTCTCTATATTTCTTTTAATACTACTTGTTGTAGTCGCGTTCTCTTATAAAATAATAAAAAAAATTGCAAGGGAAAATGCTCAGAGTTTTGAGTCCATTATTGCTGATACAAATACTGTATCAATGGGTAATCTGGATCATAGAATTAATGAAAACCTTGATGATGACTTTAACAGTCTGGCTATTAACGTTAATGAGATGTTAGATAAGTTGAATTCTGAAATTATTTTAAATAAAGAATTAAGTGAAACTAATAGCATTTTTGAAAAAAGAAAGCTTGATGCTCAGTTTAACCCTCATTTTTTATATAATTCATTAGAAACAATTCGTTATTCAATGCAGTACGATGTTAAAGGGACCGAAAAATATATTTTAGATTTAACTTCAATTTTAAGGTATTCAATTTCTAATAATATTAACTATTCATCGGTGGAAAACGATCTGACTTATATTAATAAATATCTGGAATTATTCAAATATCGGTTTAAAGAGAAATTAACATATTCAATTACAAACTCAGATAAGGTCAAAGATGTTTTAATTCCTAAGCTTGCAATTCAGCCCCTGGTCAGCAATAGTATAAAGTACGGATTTGCAGAGAGCTTGCATGTACGAATAGATATTTCAACTGAAATGATCGATGACCGATGTTACATTAGAATACGGGATAATGGGTCCAGTATGACCGATGAAATGATAAAAGAGATTAATCAAATCTGTAAACAGAAAAAGAACCCGACCAACCATATTGGCATTCATAACGTTTTAAGGCGATTTATGATCCTATATCCAGATGCATTGCTGAATGTCATGCGGGACAGTGAAGGCACCGTCTTTGAAATAACGTTTAAAAAGAAGCTGAAAGCGAATGTATAATGTAATTATTTGTGAAGATGAGGATATTATTCGAAAGGGATTACTATTTAGTTTTGACTTTCAGAGTTTAAACTTAAAGGTTGCAGCAGACTTTGATAATCCTGTTTCCTGTTTAGAGTATCTAAAAAATAATTCTGTAGATATTGTTATTACTGATATAAAAATGCCGCTTATGAGTGGGTTGGAAATGATTAGTAGGATCGAAGATAAAAAAAAGTATGAATTTATTATTCTAAGTGGCCATAGTGATTTTGAGTATGCAAAAAAAGCGATTTCCTATGGAGTTACAGAATATCTGGTTAAACCTTTAGATCATCAGTTACTGGAGGTTTCGTTAAAAAAAGCAATCAACAATCTTAACGATAAGAATTTGTTAAATAATACTAAATATCAAATTAAAGATTTATCGACAGTGTATAAAGATCTACATATTGAAGATTCTTTGTTCCAATCAATTATTACATTTATAAAAGATAATTATATGCATAAAATAGTTTTAAATGATGTTGCAAATGAACTGAACTATAGTATTTCCTCTATAAAAAACAAACTGAAAGAGCATGATCTTACATTCAATACAACTTTAAATCGCTATAGAATATATAAGGCTATTCAATTTATGAATCTAAATGATTTACCTATCTATAAAATTGCAAAGATGGTCGGGTATAGCGATTACAAGTACTTTTGTGCAAAGTTCAAGAACTATACGGGGTATTCTGTTACTGAACTAGTCCAAAAAAATCAATAATTATTCAGATTTGGCTTCTTTTCGTCTAAAGTCTATCTTTTAGTGGTATATCGTGCTGCAGATAGTGGTGGTAAAATTATTTATCACTTATCAAAGGAAGGTCGATATGAAAAGATTTTTAATGATGGTAGCAGCAGTATTTATGCTTGTAAGTTTCAATGTTGCAGCTACTGGATCTCAGGACTCTAATGAAGCAGGGGAAGTACAGAAAGAAGAAATGAAGCTGGTTGTGTATTCACCCAACTCTGAAGGTCTTCTCAATGCAGTAGAAAAACCATTCGAAGAAAAATATGGTATCGAAGTAGAAATTATTTCAGCCGGTACAGGTGAATGCCTTAAACGTATCGAATCTGAAAAACATGATCCACAGGGTGATGTTATGTATGGTGGTAGCTATGCAACAATCCTGGCACAAAAAGCTTTGTGGGCAGATTATGTTAGTAAAAATGATTCTAAATTAGTTGAAGCTTATCGAAATGAGAGTGGTTATGTAACTAAAAATACCCTTGACGGTAGTGTAATTGTTATTAATAAAACTAAATTAGCAGAAAAATTACCTGGTGTTACTATTACAGGATATGAAGACATTATTACATACGGAGCTCAGTTAGAAGGTCAAATAGTCTCTGGCGACCCTGCAAAATCATCAAGTTCATTTGCTCATTTAACAAATATGTTAATTGACTTTGGTGGATATGAAGATGAAACTGCCTGGGCAAAAGTAACAGAAATTTTCAAAAACTTAAAAGTATTAGGTTCAAGTTCAGGAGTCTGGAAAGGTGTGCGAGATGGTGAATATACTATTGGATTATCCTATGAAGATCCTTGTCTAACATTAATCAATGATGGCGCAGACGTAGAAGTTATTTACATGGAAGAAGGTGTTGTATTCTTACCAGCTGGTTGTGCAATTATCAAAGATGCTAAGCATCCCGAAGCAGCTAAATTATTCATGGATTTTATTACTTCTAAAGAAGTTCAAGATGTCTATGGTATGACACTAACGAATAGACCTGTTTACGACGGTGTACAAACCGCAGATTACATGAAACCAATTGATCAAATCAATGTTAAAGTTGAAGACACTTCATATATCTCTTCTCACAAACAGGAAATTGTAGATCGTTATATTGATATGTTTACAAGCCTGGACAACTAATAGTAAAAAACTTACATCTACCTAAAGGAGGCAAAGGCCTCCTTTAGGTGGAATTAAATGGGGAAAATAGTATGAGTGTAGCAATAGATATAAACCATGCCTTAAAAAAATACGGGGAAAATGTAATTATTCCAGACTTGAATGTGAAAATTGAAGATGGAGAATTTTTTACATTATTAGGCCCATCGGGATGTGGAAAAACAACATTATTAAGAATGATTGCCGGTTTTAACAGTATAGAAGGCGGGGAATTTTATTTTGATGAAAATATAATTAATGATCTGGACCCGAGTAAAAGAAACATCGGTATGGTTTTTCAGAATTATGCTATATTCCCTCATTTAACAGTACGGGCAAATGTTGAGTTTGGTCTAAATAACAGGGACTTTAACAAAAAAGATATTGGTCCTATGGCTGATAAGTTTTTAAAATTAATGCAGATTTATGAGTATAGAGATAGAATGCCTGAAAACTTATCTGGTGGTCAGCAGCAAAGAGTCGCATTAGCAAGAGCTCTTGTGATTTCTCCTGATGTTCTTTTAATGGATGAACCTTTATCTAATCTGGATGCTAAACTCCGTCTTGAAATGCGACAGGCAATAAGGGACATACAAAAAGAAGTTGGAATTACCACGGTATATGTAACACATGACCAGGAAGAAGCAATGGCTATCAGTGATAGAATAGCAGTTATGGAATTGGGTAAAATTCAACAGATTGGTACACCTCAATCTATTTACCATCGTCCCGTTAACGAGTTTGTTGCAAGTTTTATCGGACGAACTAATTTTGTTACCGCTGATTGTGATAAAAATGAATTAAATGTTTTAGGGCATAAAATTACAGTAAAAGATTTAGATTACAAGGGCAAGGTCAAAGTTTCTATCCGTCCTGAAGAATTTATGCTTACCGACGATAAAAACACAATTAAAGCTGTAGCAAAAGATACTATTTTCTTAGGTCTAAATACCCATTTTTTTATGGAATTACCAAATAAACAAATAGTGGAAATAATCAAAGAGAGTATGATTGATAATATAATCGAGCCAGGTACAACTGTTTATTTGACAATTAATGTAGAAAAAGTAAATGTATATACTGAAGATGGTAAGAAAAATCTGGTAATTGCTCATGAAAATTAAAAAACAAAAAATTAACTTATGGTCATCTTCAACCTTAAGCTTATTAATTTTATATACAATTTTTTTGATTTTACCACTTGTAATGTTACTATCAGAATCTTTTCTAGATAGAGATACAGGACAATTTACTTTAGAAAACTTCCAAAGGTTTTTTGGAAAAAAATATTATTATTCGACTTTGTTTAATTCCTTTAAGGTTACTGTTCTAGTTACATTTATTGCTGTAGCTTTAGGTACCACTCTGGCATATTTTTTTGCGCGATTTAAAATTAGGGGTGCAAAAACTCTTAGAATTCTGGTTATTTTATCGAGTATGTCCGCCCCTTTTGTCGGTGCTTATTCCTGGATCTTATTATTGGGAAGAAACGGAGTGGTCACGAAATTTTTTGAAGGTCTATTCGGCGTTGAAATGCCAGATATTTATGGTTTTAAGGGTATTTTACTTGTATTGTCATTACAGCTCTATCCGCTTATTTTTCTCTACGTTTCAGGAGCCTTTTCAAATGTAGATAACTCATTGCTCGAAGCATCGGAGAACTTAGGTTGTTCCGGAGTAAAAAGATTTTTTAAGGTTATTGTTCCGTTGATTTTTCCAACTGTTTTAGCTGGAGCATTACTTGTATTTATGAGATGTTTTAGCGATTTTGGTACTCCCATGTTAATTGGTGAAGGGTATCGTACATTCCCTGTTACTATTTATGATGCTTACATGTCGGAGTTAGGTGGAAATAATGGTTTTGCGGCGAGCATTGCCATAATTGCAATTATTGTTACCTTAATTATCTTTTTAGTTCAGAAACGTATTGCTAATAAACATGCTTTTACAATGAATAGTATTAATAAGATAAGACCTGTAAAAATTGGAGGTATTAAAAATTCTTTAATACATATTTATGCATATTTGTTAATTACACTTTCTATAGCACCCCAGGCATATGTTATTTATACATCCTTCAGGAATGTTAACGGTACTGTATTCACCAGTGGCTATTCATTAAATAATTATGTTATAGCTTTTTCCAAAATGGGAAATGCTATCAGAAATACTCTTATTATTCCCTTGATATCATTAACCTTTGTTTTAATTTTTGCCGTATTTATCGCTTATTTGGTAGTGAGAAAACGTTCAAAAATTACTGCAGCAATCGATACGGTTTCTATGATCCCTTATATTGTTCCCGGTATTGTTGTTGGTATTGCATTAGCAAACACATTCAGCCGACCGCCAATGGTTTTAACAGGTAGTATGACAATTATGGTCATTGCGCTTATTATCAGACGCTTACCGTATACAATCCGTTCGAGTGTCGCAACCTTGCAGCAAATACCAATATCAATTGAAGAAGCAGCTCTTTCTTTAGGAGCCAGTAATGTAAAAACATTTTGGAAAATTACCATCCCAATGATGTCAGCCGGTATTATTTCCGGAGCTATTTTATCGTGGATAACTATGATTTCAGAATTGGCTTCTGCTATTTTACTGTATACCGGAAAAACAAGAACTTTGACGGTAGAAGTTTACACCCAGGTTCTACGGGGGAATTACGGTGTAGCAGCCGCTCTTGCCGCAATTCTGGCAGTGTTAACTACTTTATCTTTAGTACTCTTTAACAAGGTGAATAAAGGTCGGGATTTGTCAATGTAGTGCCGTTCCCCGAAAGGGGTTTGGCCAAAAAAAGACACTCAAAGATAGTGCTTCTGATATGCTGTATTCAGACCACTTATTGACTTGAACTTTTTTGATGTAAACAGTATTAAAGAATCTGATTTTCCTGAAACTGTCAGATTGTTAATAATATTTTCTTTTCATAATACTGAATAAGGAAAATCTTACACTAATCCCAGATCGTCGAGACAGGATTTAATCAGTTTGTAAGTAGCTTCAATATCATGGTCAAGTCCAACAGAAAAACGGATCAAGCCCGGGGATAATCCCATTTCATCCTGAAGGACCTGGGGTACCTCAGAAGATGTACTCCGTCCTGAATTGGAAAACAGTGTCTTGAAGTAACCGAGGCTGACAGCATGATATCCCACTCCCCGCTCCTGCATCATCTCCAGAAAAGGTGCAGCTCTTTCAGGAGTTTCGAGATCAATTGCAATCATTCCTCCATACCCGAAGTCCATATTCATCATTGAAGTCAGCAGCCCATGATCGGGGTGCTCAGGAAGACCGGGATAATTAGATTTCAGTCCAATCTCTTTAAATCTATGAGCAAGGTACTTTGCATTTTCACTGTGCTTCTGCATTCTGATATGCAATGTATTGATGTTTTTCAGAATATTGGAAGACCTGAGCGGATCCAAAACCGGGCCGAGAAGCATTGCCGTACCATCGTTAACATTGCTGATTTCATTGATAAAATCTTCAGATGCACATATTGCTCCCGCCACAGCATCATTTTTACCGTTAATAAACTTGGTCATGCTGTAAACGACAATATCAGCACCAAGTATGAAGGGAGAAAGGATCATGGGGGTAAAGGTATTATCCACAACCAGCTTGATGCCATTAGATTTGGCAATTTTAGATAGTTCTGGGATATTTGAGACCTGAAGCATCGGATTTGTCATACTCTCGGTATAGATTAATTTAGTGTTCTCTTTGACAGATTTTCTGATACTTTCCAAATCGCTTATATTTACAAAAGTTACTTCAATATTAAATTTCTTAAGGTAGTTTGCCAAAAATGCATAGGTACCCCCGTATGTTGTGACACTTGTTATTATGTGATCACCACTGTTAACAAGTTGAAGGATTGAAGTTGTAATCGCCGCCATTCCGGAAGCCGTTACCCAGGCTGATTCTGTTCCTTCCATAGCGGCAAGTGCCTCGGCAAGATACTTGTTACTTGGGTTCCAATGCCTGGAATATAAAAAGCAGCCAGCCGCATCACCGTTAAATGCATCAATCATTGTCTTTTCATCTAAAAAGGTATAGGTTGCCGAATCTGTTATCGATGGATTTACACCTCCAAACTCCCCAAATTGTTTTAAACGCTGAATTGCTGTGGCCGGATCTGTAAATCTTTTCGTTTCCATTAAAAACCCCTTTCGATCAGAATGTTTTCACTAATAAACTATCCACTAATTAAGACCATTGAAATTGTACAGTTGTTATTATATATGTAATTAGAGAGCTTTTGGTGGCAGAAATACCTCTAGTACTTTATAATCTTGATATATCATGCTAATAAACATATCATAATTAGCATGATGAGCTATTTTGAATTGGACAAGACTGATATCAGTATCCTTCATATACTGCAGGAGAACGGTAAATTGACTGCTATAGATATTGGAGAAAAAGTAGGGCTCTCCCCATCTCCTTGTGCACGTAGAATCAGACATCTGTACTCTGACGGATATATCACTGGAGTGCATGCTTCCCTTAACCTGAAGAAGCTCGGCATTGGGGTACAGGTAATTGCCCAAATCCGTCTCAGCCGCCACAGCGAAACTATTGTGGAAAGTTTTGAATCAGCGGTTGAAAACATGCCGGAGGTAACTGACTGTTTTACAGTATCCGGTGACTTCGATTACATGCTTAGGGTGATATGCCTTGACAACGAAGCCTATGAGAAATGGGTACGGAGGCTTCAGAAGCTGGACCTGATAAATACCATAGACAGCCGCTTTGTAATCCGTTCGGTCAAGGAGTCAGGACCCATTCTGCTAACAAAGTAGATATGGCAGGAATCTTTCTTATAATATGAAATAAATCTATTACGTTAGGTTGAAATTGTCCATAGAACTAGGGAATGCCAACCGTTATTACTGAAGCAGTGAATAAATCCGGTTGAAGTCTAAAAAACGATAGGATGCCCTCCACATGTTATAATCCCTATCACTCATTTTACATAGCTTAGTGTATCTCCCCGAAATGGGTCCACAAGGACACGAACTTGAGCAATATCCTATGCAGCTGTATCGTAGCGCGAAAGAGTTGCTTATGTAGTAAGCTTGCCATATAAGCCTTCTAGGTTCATAAAATAAGAGCGTCGATATCAGTGTCAGAAAATTTAGTAAACAGATATTTTACTTACGTTTGATTAATCCCTATCCCCGAAAGGATTTTAACCAAAAAAAAAGACACTCGCAATGAGTGTCTTAATTGGGTCCACAAGGACTTGAACTTGTACAGTCCCATTATGCAGTACATATAGTGCTGTATCGTAGCACATAAGAAGCTGCTATGTAGTAAGTTTTCCATATAAAGCTTCTGGATTCATATAATAAAGGCGTCGATATCGGCGTCAATAATCTAAGCAGTTCTGGACTTATCAATTAGTAATCCATTGGTGTATTTATGAATCAAACTGGATATCAGAGTTTGATACGGTAGCCCTTCCTGAAGAGCCTTACTTTGAATCGCCTTCAGATCATGCTCAGATAAGCGAATATTTACCCTTTTATTCTTTTTTAAGGTATTTGCAGCAACTTCTGATAAGTGTTTTTTCTCGCTATCGTTAATGCCGATAGAACTCAAATTTCCGGCTTCATACTCCTCAAGTATTTCATTTTCATATTCATCAAGGTTCATTCTGATCCTCCTAGATATTGTTTCTTCGCCTTTCTACTGGGAATTATCGTTTTCAGAAAGATCTCATCATCGTTTTCAACATAAGGAACTAAATATACATAATCATTTACAAGAACAACATATATATTCTGATTCGGGTATTTCTCTTTATTAGGATGCTCAACCTTATCCAGGATTCCTCCATTTTGGATGCAGAAAACTACTTCCTCAAAAGAAATACTCCTTTCCTTAATAAGATGAGCATTTTTATTATCATTCCAGTTGAATAACTTTCCCATATATTAAGTATAGCTATCTGTGTGCCTTTTGGAAACACTCATATCTTTTAATTTGATTTATTTAAATAATATCTTTCCAGTTGGAGAAGATGATCCTTTTTACAGATTCAAGTAGTGAAGATAGAACGTTAAACATAATTCATTGTCGACAGTCTTAAATATGGAAGAATTTCCACATTAGTTGAAAAAAATGATATGTTGTGACCCTTGTCAAGTTCTGTTTTTTCTTTCAATAACAGCCTCCTGATTTAACCGGATAGAAGAAAAGATAGAGAAGCAGATTATGTGGCGATAGACCACTCTGATATACGTGGATTGATTACCACAGGCCAATGATTTCGTCGGGTGCTTCCTCTGTCTATAGTCGAGGATCAATAGACTTATTGCCTCAAGTTTTTACCAAGGATTCACCTTTATCGCTATAGCTTCTCTATCCATCCTTCTTCCCAGATAATTTATTTATTAAAAGAACTATTGTGCTGCTGTAATAGAATCAGTATTTCCAAGCATCATACCCCATATAAAACCAGATAATTTTCTAGCAATTGCTGTGACAATTTTTTGACTCACTTTACCTCTATAATTTAACTTTTTGAATTTCTTATTCAATCTCCATCCTGCTTTATCCGCATAAGCTACAATCTCACAATCTTGTCCTTTCCTCCGCATCTTGAGAGTTTTAGAAGGACCGTAATGTTTGTAATGCCAGCTTGATTCAATTAATAACTTCCGCAATCTGGAATTACCCGCTTTTGTAATACTTCCTAGTCGTCTTTGATTACCACTGGATCGCTCTGATGGTACAAGCCCCAGATAGGACATAAAATTCTGTGCCTTTCTGAATCTTCTGAAATCACCAATTTCGGCTATAAATGTTAATGCTGTCAATGTATCAATACCTTTAAAGCATCTCAACTTTGATACTTTTTCTACATACCTTGCCTCTGCTGCAATCTCATCTATTTTATCTTTCAATAGATCAATTTTTGCTTCATCAGAAGTGCTAGGTACATATACACTGACTATTTCTTGATTTCTAAGGACTTTTGCCAGCATCAGTGCATCTCTTTTATCAGTTTTAATTCGATCACCTGGTTTTCGAGGTAGAAGAGATGGTGCTGCTACATAGCAGGTAATATTCATTTCTTCCAGTTGCCGATAAAGAGCGAAACCTGTAGGACCAGCTTCATAACAGCATATGAGACTTTCATCTTTATACTTGTTAAAAAACTTCTTAATTCTTGCAGGCTCATTTCTGATCTGTCTTTCAAATTCGACATTTTTATTATTGTCTCTTAAAACAGCGATTGATATTGAATCCTTGTGGACATCCATCCCGACATAAAATAAACTTTTCATAGTGGCCTCCGTTCCTTTGTATATGGCGTGCTTATGCATTGTTGATTAACTAAAGTGTAAGCTAATCCACGAATGTGCAAACACGGGGGTCACATCATATTGTCTATAGGACGAGTTAGAAAAGATTTCCATCAATGTCTCCAGAGAGACAATCAGAAAAGTTATTCAGGATTTCCGGAAGTCAGGAGACATAAAACCTAATTACTCATGGAGTAAATTTCTAAAATCTCACTGGCAATCATTGTAAGCCTGCGACTTCTTCACAGTCGATATCTTTGGTTTCAAGAGATTCTATGTCTTCTTCATCATTGAGCTCAAGAGCAGAAAAATAGTTCATTACAATGTTACTCAGAATCCAAACATTCTCTTCTTCAGAAACCAGATCGGGTATTTTGAAGAGTTATTTCCTGGTTCATATTTGATTCATGATAATTCCGGTGAGCTGAAGGACTTTCCATATCATGAATATGAAATCAATGGAGTAGCTACGACGCCTTTCTCTCCGAAGGCTGGACGAAAGCAAGCTTTCTGCTCGCTCATACATCCTGGTCTGAATGCATATGCTGAAAGATTTATCCGGTCTGTCCGTCAGGAATGCCTGGATTGGTTTATAATCTTCTCAGCAGCAGTTGAGGAATATCCTGAAATCCTACATGGAATATTATAATAAATATCGACCGCATCAAGGCATCAAATCCATTCCGGAAGATAAATCTCCAGATGATTCAGGTAAGATTAAGAAAGAACCTATCCTCTACGGATTACATCACCACTATTACAGAGCTTCTTGATCTAATATGGAAAACTTACATCATTAACCTTGGAATAACTGTTTCCGGAAAATACCAAAACCAGCATATTCCTAGCTTTCATCAATATATTTGCAGTAAAACTTGCTTTTAAAATTTGTTTAAAGCAGGAAGCCCCATAAAGTTGCTTACATTTTGATCTAATCTTCATTTCGCATATTAAATTGTCAGTACGGGACAAACCGATAATTGTCATGACGCCGATAATCCCCCCTGGAAAACCAGTGTCGGAAATATCGGCTCGCTCCCGCTTTCCGTGGGCATATAAAAATAGATGGATAGGTTGATTACCGCAAAGGATGTCAATGCCCATCCGAAGGTGCCCGCTCCGTAAATCAGTTTTTTCCACAGCGGCAGTGTTTCAATCTCGTTCATTTATGTACTCCCGACTGTATCTCTTCTACAGTTTTCAGCATAGTCTGCATATTTTCTACCGGCATAGTGTGCTGCATCATGTGGCTCATTCCCAAAATATGGTGCCCTTTCTCGCCGCCGATTCTGTAGAAGCGGAGAATATCCTCTCTCAATTCTTCGGGGCTCATGGATTCCCCCTGCTGAACATCGATACCTGTGATAAAGGTGAGGTCTTTACCGTATTTTCCGTAAGCCTCTTTAAAATCATTTCCTGCCTTTGGCTGAAAAGCCTGGAGCATATCAAGTCCCGCCTCCACATAGTCCCCGAGCAGGGGCATCTGATAACCGCAGGAGTGCAGAACGGCCAATGCCCCCTCTTCATGTATGGCATCTATGATCCGCTTGAGATGTATATATGTGGTTTCTCTCCACAGATCCGGGGGAAGGAAGGTCTGATTATCGAAACCGTAGTCGTCGTAGATAAATACGGCATCGGCACCTGCCCTGATACATCTTCTTGCCACCTCGATCGACCAGTCGGCCATCCTCTTCTGAAAATCGGCAACCTTGTCGGGACAATCGTAGAACCACATCATCCATTCAGTCATGGGAGCCAGGGAGGCACCGGGATAGTCCTGTGACCCGAACACGGTTCCCATCAGAAAGGCTTCCGGATCTTTTTTACGGGCTGCGGATAAAGGAGCATAAATAGAAGGGTCAAAGGAATCGGGGAACCGGTATTTCACAAGATCTTCAGCCGTTTTTATGGGATTATCGGTAACATCCATATAAATCCCGCTCCCCATGGCGTAGTCTTCACCGAAAGCATTGTTCTTCACAATGACATCATTTTTTCTGATTTTATACTTCGTTTTACCCTCAACCGGTTTGTACCAGGTTTCAACCAGTGCAGTATCGCTTCCCAGATCCCGCACATACTCCCGGTTCAGAGTGCCTTCAAAAAGAAGAGGCAGTCCCCTGCCTAGACTTTCGGGAATAAGAGGCCCCCCACCCTTTCTAAAAAGTTTCCACTGCGCCTGACCTTTCAACTGAGTTGTGAATCTACGGGCTTTCCTGACGTTGCTCATCATCTTGATTCCCCCATGGGGATTGAGCCAGTAAAAGACCGGTATCCTGTCCACACTCTTCCCCTGAGTGACGGCGAGAACCCTTTCTCGTGAGGTCATATTTTCACCCTGTTTCATATAAATTCATCCTTTTTTTGATTATCATACAACTCAAAATAGGGGATTAATACAAACTGAGCTAATCAGGAAAAGAGAATGCCTGTCAAAAACAGACATTCACTGTCAGAGCTTTTACTGATTCCTGGTTTTAAGGCGATATTGGCTTGGAGTCAGTTCTTTTTCTTTCTTAAATGCTCGATTAAAAGTAGACAGGCTTTCAAACCCTGCTTCAAAGGCGATATCGACGATATTCATTTCACTCTCTTCCAGGAGCCTTGCAGCCTCTTTGATTTTATAGCCGTTGATGAAATCGTTGAAATTCCGTCCTGTTTTTTTCTTTAAAAGACGGCCGAAATAATCAGGATTCAGATCCACTAGTTCAGCCACCTGGTAACGGGTCAGGCCTTCAGAAAAATATTCATCCATATAGGCAATAGCGCGCTTCACCTTTCGTTCTGCCGTAACAGCCAGCTCTGAACCGGAATCACCATGACGAAAGCCCGTTGCCGTTCCTATCACTTCAGCTACTCTTTCAAGGAATTTTTCTACAGTCTGATTTAATTTTTGAGGCTCTAGAAGAACACAGCGCCATTGCAGGTTATCTGCAAGGGCCATTGGAAACTCATGAAGCTTCTCATATATTTTGCGGTCTGTAAGGTCATCAGCACTCATCCTGCAGAATGACCTTATGCTGTTTTCCTCATCACAAATGATTCCTCCCTCTGCCTCGCTGAGAGCTATTACCCTTACAAGAGCAATTTCAATAAAGTCATCGATACGAGTTAAAATAGTTATATCTTTTGTCAGGTCAGGACTATTCGAATTTATATATAAAGAAGAATCCCCGGCAGATATATCTGTCATTATACTGCCAAGCAATAACTCACTGCTGCGGGTGCTGACTTTTTCATTAAGCTGACTGTTGAAATCCTCCACTTCTTTTTGAAGAATCAGAAATCTGTTTAGAAGGATCGCAGCCAGTCCGGCTGAAAAACTGAAGAAAAGATAGGGGAAGATCATATAACCGAAAATAAGAGCTTCAATAACAAGAATGTCATGAACAACTCCGACTGCAACCATCAGAATCCCACCTGCCAGGAACCATGCCTCACGGTTTGAAATTCGGATCTGTATAATGGTCTGTCTGAACGTATAGACAATACTAATAGCCAGGGGAATATATGTAATAGACATGGAGTACTGAATCACAAGGTTTCTTACAAGAGCAAAACCTGCTATATCCGCAAAAATATGAACACAGGCATAAACGATCAAGGCCTTACCGATTCGGCTGTCTTGTCCGTCAAACAAATTTGAGAAACAGAGAACAAAGAGGGGAATCATAATTCTGATTGAACCCTGATCCAGAAAATAAAGCAGATAGACCAGAGTCTTATGATTCTGCACATTCAGATAGGCGATGACTTCAGAGTTGGCAATAAAAAAAAGGAATGCAAAAATGCTGAATAGTCCAAAATAGATATAGTGACGTTCTTCCTTCCGATACAACCCGATAATAAGATAAAAAATACCGATAGCCAAATAGAGGCCGGAAATAATGAAACTGATAACCCAGACAACATAATATCTGCTGTAGAGAGTAGCAGCTGGACCAATTTGAATTGCCGGTCCGAGGATTCCGGCCTTCCGGCCCGACGTTCCTGTTTCCATTACAATATATATAAAGTTATCACTCTTTGAATAAAAAGCATCATTAGGGATGTCAATAACCTTTCGGCCCCAGGTAATCGATAATGCTGAGTCATTTGAACCGACCTCTCCGATAAAAGTTTCATTCAAATATATTTTTGCGACATTGCTGATCTGTCCGCAATTCAAAGCCAGATGCTGTGGAGCAATGTTATCCGGCAGCTGTTTTCTCAGGGTTATCCGGCCATTGTAATGATCAAGATCAGGGCAATCAGAAAAATTGGATGGGGTGATTAGAGGAAGCCATTCGCCGGATTCATGATCATTCTGCCACTCATCCTGATATCCTTTTCGATACTCCCACTCTCCAAGTAGAGATACGGGCTTACTTTCTCCGAACTCAGATTGAATTTCCGGTATATCTGAATCCTTTGCATGCAATGAGGTCAAACTGTTTCCAAGTAATAATAGGATTAGAATAAATTGCATAGAAATCCAACCTGCCTGTAGTTATGAGTCAAAATTTTATAACACCATCATTTACTGACTCTGGAGACATCCTATTATATATCATACAGGGAGGATCTCACGTACAATATTATTTCATAAAGCAAATACGATTTCTTTTCATTCACCATAAGAATTCCTGCATGCTAACGCTCAGGGGAAGCCGTTCCAGCTCCAAACTTGAATGCAGATGCTAAAAGACTACAGGGTTCAATCCACCGAAATGTTTTGGACCATTTATATCCTGTGTCTCTTCCAAACATATCCAGGCCAGAGAGACTGGTCAAATGATGTAACCCTGTATGTGATTTCTGTACATCGGTTCGGAGATTTGCCTTGGACGTCCCTCAGATCAAACCTCTCTACTATAGCCGTGTCTACAGCTGGCAGTTTTTCTCACACTACAACCTGAACGTTGATAATACAATAGAACGGGACTAGCCTTCCTTTAATCAAAGATGTTCTAGCGTCTCCAGCTCTCGCCTGAGGTGGAACTTTTTTATAATTATGATTTATGGAGTATTCGATTTCCGCGTCTAATTTCAGGTACGATTCTGCTCATTATTAGAATTGGTTCAGCCTGTAACAACTCTGTTATGACCGCCCTCTTTTGCCTGATATAGAGCTTTATCAGCTTTATTGATCATCTGCTCAAAATTCTCGTATTTATCCGAAAATGTCACTAATCCCAGACTGATTGTTATTCTTATGCTTTTACTCTCTGATATTTTAAACAAATGGTTTTCGACGGCTTCTCTAAGATGTTCAGCAGCTTTTTGCATACCTGCCGGATCAGATCCTTTTAGCAGCAGTGCAAACTCTTCTCCCCCGTAGCGGGCAAGAATATCATTCTGCCGGATATTCAAAGATAGAACTTTCGACAATTCTACCAATACGGTGTCTCCTGCCGGGTGACCATAATTGTCATTCACCTTTTTAAAGAAATCCACATCAAGAATGATCAAGGCGAAAGTCTTCTTATATTTTCCGACAAAATCAAAAAGCTGATAGCCTTCTTTCTCAAAGGATCTTCTATTAAGCACCTTTGTAAGTACATCCGTATTGGCCAGTATCATTAATTCATTGGTTATTGAAGCGAGGTTTTTTGCATAGAAGTAAAATACAATAGTGATTGATAGAACCGTTGAAGCAAGCGAGAGAATAGTGAAAAGTCCGGTCATCCTGGAGGACAGCTTTACAACAGGTGGGATCAAAGTTATCACTTCGCTTAAAAGAAGGAGAACAATAGCGATCAGGTTCGTGAATATCAGTGCAATTCGCTCGAATAATATATCAAAATCAAAGATAAAAAAGGTAATGGGGGCGACAATAAAGAAAAAGTAATTGAAGTTCGCCTCTTTTGGAAACCATAAAAATACAAGAGAAAACTCCTGAAAAAGAAATCCCAGAATCATTAATATCTTAGCTGTGTTAAATTGACGTATTCTTAGAAAGACAAAGACTGCCAGAAGATCAGCCAAGCAAAGGAATGTAACGAATATAACTTCTTTTCTTTGACATATAGGATATAGAAAACCTGAAAAAGGGTGACAAGAGCGATGCTGAATCCATTGATAATGTATGTGAATTTGTTTTTCGTTTCAAGACTGCTGTCCCAGCCGATTAGAGCTAATAAAGATCTCATAGTGGATAGGCTACACTGTTTCAGACAGTAATTACTCGGACACATTATAATTTCCAGATATAATAGATGTGAGGGTTTAGATGATAGAGAATAATGAGAAGTCCAATATGTCGAAACGATATACAGAGG
>NZ_QQPQ01000059.1 GCF_003346715.1 Oceanispirochaeta sp. M1 | reverse complement strand
ACATACTCACCTCAGCTGCAAAGGTTTTCGGTAATTTCTACCGTTATTCATGCATCTGAAGTCATTATATTAATGAATAACTCCTTTGTAAATTTAAACTTAGGATTTATTCAGCAGGCCCTAAATAATAAACTCCTTTGCCGAGTTCATCCAGAAAATCTACTGTAAATATGAATAATCATACCATCTGGGCTGAGAGGAAATTGCAACAGAGAGAAACCGCTTCTATAAAAACTTTGTAAACTTTTCACTCTCCATCCTTATCCCAGCCAGACAAACTTCTTCCTCTGTGATGTCATAGGCATTATAGCACCACTCTTGTTACCCAGCTCCTTAAATAAGATCAGTTATTCCTGAAAGACCTAACAGGTGAAAGGGGATTTGAGAACAGGAACTGTATTAGTATAGCCGTGAGGAATAGTAAGGATAATGATAGATTCTTGGGAGTATTGGAGAAAATTTGTTTAATTGAAGGGTTTTATTAGAAGGAGAGAAATATAGAGCAATGGATATTGAAAAACGGATTATTTATATTTAAATACGCGGCTAGCTTCTGCATATTTTGTTAAATAATGGCTATATAGTAATTTTGCTTATTGTAGAAAATAAAAGGTTTATGATATGTTCAGTTATTGAACAAAGACAGTTGAAGAAAAAATTTTTATCAAATTTAGTTCCGGCTTATTGATAATATTCTTCTATCAGAATCCTTATCTTACAATAGGCAGCAAGGCCAATGGGTAGGGGTAGATCTATCCTCTCTTAATCAAGAAAAGACTAATGGACAAAGAAATAATAATCCTAGAACAAATACAGAATAATCCTCAAGTTAGCCAAAGAGATCTGGCTTCTATTGCACAGGCATCCTTGGGCATGACAAATGCTATCCTCAAGCGATTTGTGAAAAAAGGATTTATTACAATCAAAAAAGTAAATAACAGAAATATCCATTATATTCTTACAACAGATGGTTTGGATGAGATTAGTAAGCGATCTTGGAGCTATTTCAGGCGTACTATCAAGAATGTCGTGGTATATCAGGATGCAATATTCGAGATTGTAAAACAAGTAAAAAAAGAGGAATATTGTATTATTGCTCTTCAGGGCCAAAGTGATTTTGAATTTATAATTGAGCATGTTTGCTACAAAATGGGTATAGAATTTAAATTGATCCCTCAAGAAATAGATGATTTTTCTGAAGGTGTATTTTGTTTTATATCTGAATCATCAAATAAAGTGGATAATGATAAAAATATGTTTTCCTTAAAACATCTGATAATAGGTTAAATCTTAGGAGATATGAAAATGCTAAAGAATTCTGTAATATTGATAACTGGTGGAACCGGATCATTTGGACATAAGTTCATTGAAATGACTCTAGAAAAATATAAACCCAAAAAGATAATTATTTATTCACGTGATGAAATGAAACAATGGAGTATGGCCAGTCGTTTTGAGGATGATCCACGCCTGCGCTTCTTTATCGGAGATGTTCGAGATAAAGAAAGATTATATAGAGCTCTTGATGGTGTTGATTATGTAGTGCATGCAGCAGCGACTAAAATAGTACCAACAGCTGAATATAATCCTTTCGAATGTATCAAGACAAATATCAATGGTGCAATGAACTTAATTGATGCTTGTATCGACAAGAAAGTAAAACGATGTGTTGCCCTTAGTACAGATAAAGCATGTAACCCTATCAATCTATATGGTGCAACAAAATTGGCTTCAGATAAAGTTTTTGTAGCAGGTAATTCTTATTCCAATCCAGATTCCACCCGGTTTTCAGTCGTTCGGTATGGAAATGTTATGGGAAGTCGGGGATCGGTTATTCCTTTTTTTCTGAATAAAAAAAAGGAAGGAGTTCTTCCTATCACTGATGAAAGAATGACACGTTTTATGATAACTCTTGATCAAGGTGTTGAATTAGTTTGGAAAGCTTTTGAGGATGCAGAAGGCGGAGAAATCTACGTTAAAAAGATACCTTCAATGAAGGTTGTAGATTTAGCAAAAACTATTGCACCAGAGGCTGAATTGAGATATGTAGGAATTAGACCAGGTGAGAAATTACATGAGATTATGATTAGCATTGAAGATGCTATGTTTACATATGAATATGATAGTTACTACAAAATATTGCCTGCAATCCATGATTGGTACACAGATGAATTAAGAATTAATAATGGCTCTAAAGTCCCGGAAGGATTTTCATATTCAAGTGATAATAATCAAGAATGGATGACAAATGAAGAACTGTCAGGATGGATAGAAAATGAGTTTCATAAAATGGTTAAGGTTTGATTTATGATTTCATATGGTAGACAATCAATCACTATTGAAGATATAGAATCCGTTGTTAGTGTGTTAAAGTCAGATTTCTTAACACAGGGGCCAAGTGTTGAAAAGTTCGAAAAATCAATAGCTGATTACTGTGGAGCGAAATATTGTGTAGCTGTAGCAAATGGAACAGCAGCATTGCATATAGCTGTTGCGGCCTTAGATATAGGTTCAAATGTTAGTGGTGTTACTTCTCCAAATACATTTGTAGCTTCTTCGAATGCTATGATTTATAACAATATTACACCTTTGTTTGCCGATATTGACCCAGATACATATAATATTACTCCTTCTTCTGTCAAAGATGTTCTTAAAGAAAATACAAAATTGATTATACCTGTTCATTTTGCGGGGCAACCATGTGATATGGAAGGGTTTTATCAGTTGGCAGGTGAAAGATCTGACATATCAATAATTGAAGATGCTGCTCATGCTATAGGGTCCTCTTATTCAGATGGAGATAAAGTTGGCAGTTGTAAATACTCAGATATGACTATTTTTTCCTTTCACCCAGTAAAGACAATAACATCTGGAGAAGGAGGTGCTATAACAACAAATAACAAAGAACTGTTTGATAAGTTATTGTTGTTAAGAAATCATGGAATTACTAAAAACCAAGAAAAACTTACTGAGAATCCAGGTCCATGGTTTTATGAAATGCAAGGGTTGGGTTTTAACTATAGGCTGACAGATATTCAAGCTGCTCTTGGAAATAGTCAAATGAAAAGAATTGATGATTTTAAAATAAAACGACGAGCTATTGTTGATAAATATAATTTAATTTTTGGAAATATTAGTGGTGTAGTTTCCCCATATGAATCTAATAATAAGCGGAGTTGTTTTCACTTATATGTTTTGTTAATTAATTTTAAAAAATTTAAAATCAGTAGAGCAGATTTTATAGAAAAGCTCTTTCAAAAGGGAATAGGCACACAAGTTCATTATATTCCAGTTTATAGACAACCTTATTATAAGGATAGAAATTTCAGGGGGTTATGCCCCAATGCTGAAGAATATTATTCAAAAGCTATCAGCTTGCCATTGTATCCTGATCTAAGTATTAAAGAACAGGATTATGTCATAACAGAAATTATGAAATTACTAAATATATAATATATTCCTACATGAGGTGATAGTAAAAGAATCCAAAATAAAAATATTCGCCTCTTCTCTAGAAAGCTATATTTTTTATATCAAATTATATTTCCGTTACAAAATATTCTTTTTGTGAAGTAACGGTTTTCATCGATTCGAACAATTAGCAGTATTTAGAGACAATTTGAGTAAGTGATTATTTTTATAATCTAATAACAAACAGTTGATAAATTAGGAATGGTTGATGGTATAATGAAAGTCTTAAAGCAATGTTGTAAGTTGGGTATTCAAGTTGATGCTGTCTGCACATTTATGGTTTCTGCTTCATTTGTTCAAGCTGATCTTTTAAAAGTAATATAGTAAATTTGATATTAATAAAAGCATTAGCGTGTTATAAAGTTTCAATATAGTTATTCTGTTCAGAGAATACTGATAGCATAAAGTATGCTTAAAAATGTGGTGGCTTGAAATATAAATGTCATTATGCTAGTCAATTTTTAATTTATTATTAGTTTACTGAACAAATTTAGGTCTTCCGATAACAATTCAGCAAATATAAATTTGAGTAATAAAAATATCAAAATTTGCTGCAACAAGACAAAAAAGTTAATGTAGTTTAAAATTTTTGCTTTTGTATCTTAATAGTGTAGTGTGAGGCAAATCATTGCAAATTGATAATATTATAATTTTCGGTTCGGGTTTTCTCGCAATAAAATCGTTGCAAGTGATCATTCAAAAGTATGATGTTGTTAGTGTATATACACATCCAGATAATAGTGGAGAATCTCTTTCAGATTTCTGTTCTGAAATTGGAATAATTTGTTATAGGCAAAAAGCATGGGATGATCCTAAGTCATATAATCTCTTTCGTGGATATAAAAACTCTATTCTTATAAGTATTAATTACAAATATATCATTCCATATAATGTCTTTTCGATTTTCAATTTTGCCTTTAATATCCATGGATCATTATTACCAGTTTATAGAGGACGATCACCACATGTCTGGACCATAATGAATGGAGAAAATGAAACAGGTATTACTAGTCATATTATTGTAAAAGAAGTTGATGCAGGAAATATTATTGAACAAGTTAAAATTAAAATTAGTAAAGATGATACAGGAGATACTTTATTAAAGAAGATGTCTATCATATATCCTGATGTCATCTTAGCTAGTCTTAATAAAATCAAATTAGATATTAAACCAATTATTCAAGATGAAGCTAAAGCTACTTATTATGGCTTAAGAACTTCAATGATGAGTTATTTAAATCCCTATTTACCGACTCAAGAAATCTTAAATTTTATACGTGCTTTAAGTGGTAGTTACCCAAATGCATATTTTTTTCAGAGGTTTGGAAAAAAATATTTTATTGAAGAAGTAAAAGTATTGAAAAAAACTGGTGCAGCTATTGGTCTTCTTGAAGAAAAAAAGGATGGTATTTATTTGAACTGTAAAGATAATCAATTAAAATTAATAAAATTCCGAATTGGTGAATAGTATGAGTACTTTTATAGTTGCAGAATTATCTGCGAATCACAATAATAGCTTTGAAATTGCAAAAGAAACAATTGTTAAAGCGGCTGAATGTGGTGCAGATGCAGTAAAAATTCAGACTTATACAGCAGATACTATGACTATCAAATGTGATAATTCGTATTTCAAGATAAATAATGGTTCACTTTGGGATGGGAAAACATATTATGAGTTATATGAAGATGCATCTATGCCATGGGATTGGTATTTAAAGATAAAGAAAATTGCTCTTGATAATAATATTCAACTGTTTTCTTCTCCATTTGATTCTACTTCTGTTGACTTCCTAGAATCATGTGGAAATCCAATATATAAGATTGCATCTTTTGAAATTGCTGATTTAATACTAATAGAGAAAGTCGCATCACTAGGAAAACCAATTATTATATCTACTGGTGTAGCAACTATTGATGAAATCTATGATGCTGTAATAGTTTGTAAAGATGCTGGTAACTTTGATATTACTCTATTAGAGTGTAGTTCAAGCTATCCATCTTTTACCGAGTCCATTAATTTAAATAAAATGAAAAACATGAAAGAAACATTTGGAGTCAAAGTTGGGCTCTCTGATCATTCTCTCGGCCCTCAGGTTGCTATAGCTGCTGTTGCTATGGGAGCAACCATTGTTGAAAAACATTTCATTCTTGATCGGAAAAATGTAGGGCCTGATTCTTCCTTTTCAATAGAACCTAAGGAATTTGCAGAAATGGTTTCATCTATACGTTCAGTTGAGAAAGCCCTTAAGCCTGTTTCATATGATTTGGATTATATAGCAAAGGCAAATCAAGATTTCCGCCGTTCTCTCTTTGTAGTTGAAAATATTAAGTGTGGTGATGTTTTCTCTACTCAAAATTTGCGGTCTATAAGACCAGGATTTGGTTTATCGCCGAAATATTATTCTGATATTCTTGGTAAGAAAGCAAACATAGATATCGCTTTAGGAACCCCTATGAGCTGGGATTTAGTCAGTTATGTTGAATAGTATACTCATAATAAATTCAAGGGGAGGAATATGAAAAATATCTGTATTATTCCTGCAAGGGGTGGCAGTAAAAGAATCCCACGTAAAAATGTTAAATTGTTCTGTGGTAAGCCTATTATTGAATACTCTATTGAATCTGCTTTGAGATCAGGTTTATTTGATGAAGTAATGGTTTCAACTGATGATGTGGAGATCTCTAATTTAGCCATAAATTGTGGCGCTAAAGTTCCCTTCTTACGCAGTAAAATAACTAGTAATGATTTTGCTAGTACAGTAGATGTCTTGGAAGAAGTACTACTAAACTATAAAAAAAAAGGTCTTACATTTGATAATTGCTGTTGTTTATATGCAACAGCACCTTTTATTACAGATAAAATCTTAAATGAGACGTTTTCATTTATATCAAAAAGTAAATACAGTTCTGTATTGCCTGTAATAAAATATTCTCATCCTATACAAAGAGCTTTCATTGACAATGATGGATATCTTGAATATAAATCACCTGAATATCAAAATAGTAGAACTCAAGATTTGCAACCGATGTATCATGATTCAGGGCAATTCTATTGGTTTAATGTGACTCATTTTATCAAAAATAAGCTTATTATTACCGATAATACACATGGTTTTGAAATTCCTGAGAGTAAAGTAAGAGATATCGATACATTAGAAGATTGGAAAATAGCGGAGGTACTGTACAATTGCATAAATTGGGATTAAAAATTTGGTCAATCAATACAGATAATTACCTAAATGAGGCAAAAAGACTAATTGAGGAAGGCTATATTGATTACATCGAATTATATTATGTTCCAGGGACAGAAAATAAGTTAGCTTACTGGGAAAAATTATCGATACCATATGTAATTCATTCTCCTCATATGGCACACGGATTTAACTTAGCTGATAAATATGAATTAGAAAATAATTTAAAGATTTTCAAAAAAGTACAAACTTATGCGGATGCATTGACAGCAAATAAAATTATAGTACATTGCGAAGCAAATGGAAGTATTGATGAAACAATAAAACAGTTGAATCAAATAGATGATGATAGAATCCTAATTGAGAATGTTCCTGCGATTGTTTCAAATGATACAATTATTGATCATTTTATTGGTGTTAAACCAGAAGAGATAGAATATATCAAAAGAAGGTGCAATGTAGGTTTTGTTTTAGATATAGGTCATGCTATAGCTGCAGCAGTACACTATAAAATTGATTATTGGAACATGATCGATGATTTTTTGATATTGAAGCCTGAAATGTTGCATTTATCTGATACAGATACTACTACACCATATGATGATCATTTTAATATTGGGAAAGGTAATATGGATTTTAATAAATTAAAGAAAAGATTGATTATTGACTATATGATTAGCATTGAGACTAATAAGAAATCATTAGATAAATTAGATGATTTTAATGACGATGTAAAATCTTTTCGTAGAATATTCTACTGAATAAATAAAATTTGGGAGATTCATTAATGGAATTTAAATTTAAGAGATTGTTATTCTTAGGAGCAACTGATTATCAATTACCAGCAATAAAAAAAGCTAAGTATTTAGGGTGTAATGTTATTACTCTTAGTAATGATCTCTCTCAGATTGGTCATTCATATAGCGATTTATCTTTAAATATTTCTACTATTGATAAAGAAAAAGTATTAGAAGCGGCTAAAAAATATAAAATTGATGCAATTATGACTTATGCTGCAAATGCAGCTGTAGAAACTGTTTCCTATGTAGCCAAAGAGCTAAATTTACCTGGTAATCCTATGGATGCGGCATTAATATTACAAGATAAAGGACTTTTCAGGAATCTTCAAAAGAAGTTGAGTTTGCCTCATCCAGATTTCAGAATTCTCAAGAAGGATGATAATCCTCAAGATATTTTTGATTTTTTAAAACACAATGAATTAATCGTAAAGCCTGTTGATTCGGGTGGTTCTCGTGGACAAACATTCATTAAAGTAGAAAATGAGATTGAAGCTGCATTTCAGAATGCTTTGGAGTGTTCTACATTAGATCAAGTGATTTTTGAAGAAAAAATTGATAGTAAGGTGCTTGAACTTGACGGTGATGTTTTTTTTCAGAACGGTAAACTCGAATATGCTCTTTATGGGCATAATTATTTTAAGATTGATACGGATTACAATGTACCTGTTGGAGAAATCTTTCCTGGAAAGATTTCAAATGATATAAAACAGAGCCTTGACGAACAGTTCCAGGCAATCATAACTTCACTGAATCTGGAATCAGGCTGTATGAATTTCGACGGTCTTGTTTCTGATAATGAAGTCCATATTATAGATATAGCCTTGAGAAATGGTGGTAATTTTGTTCCTCGTATGATTGAGTTCGCTTCTGGATTTGATATGACTGAAGCTGCGGTGTATGCTGCATTTGGTGTAAATTATCAGTATAAAATTAAGAAAGATCAGACTCCAATAGTTTCATATATACTTAATAGTTCTGAAAATGGCTTGTATAACGGATATACAATAGATTCCAAATATATTGATAATGTGATATTTGAGCATCAGATAGTTGAAGTAGGAGATGAGGTTGAAGAATTTAAAATTGGAACAAATACTCTAGGAGTCGTTGCCTTTAAATTTAATACTATCGATGAAGCTGTCAATTTCACAACTCAAGTACAAAATGTAGTTACTTTAAGTGTTGATACAAAGAAAAAAGCTAAAGGTACTGCAGGATTCCGGGTTAGCTCATTTATCAAAAATAAATTGGATCAAGCAATTGTTAATAATGATGTTGCAGTAGAGAACGTATTGAAGAGACAATTTTATGTAGCATCTTCACCAGTCAATAAGCAATCAGATGATTTTACTCTAAAGCATTATGAAGCATCATCTTTATTCGAGTATGAAGGGAAAAAACTACTTGGTTTAGAACGTCTTTACAAAAGAGTTTTAATAGTTGAACCAATTCTACAATGTTTGGCCAATTGCAGACATTGTCTACGTCAGTTTTATTCACCATTTGCCTTATCTGATGAAGATCTGAGTCGCGTAGCTCGTTGTATTAGCGGTCTTCCTGATCTAGCTGATATTCGTGAATTACTGATCACTGGCGGTGATCCTTTACTGGTTCCTACAAAACTAATTAAGTTTCTTGATGAATTAGATACAATGAAGCACAACATTAAAATCGTTCGAATTGCTAGTCGTATTCCAATTCATAACCCTTCAGGTATTAATGATAATATTATTGCTCTTTTTAAGAGAAATTACTCTTTCAGAATTGAAATGGCAACGCAGATAAATCATTCTGCTGAATTATTTCCTGAAGTTAGGAATGCGTTTGAGAAAATTAGAAATCATGTAAATATCTACAATCAAACTGTTTTGTTAAATGATATAAATACAAATAAACAGGATTTAATGTCTCTTTGTGATGATATAAGGTATATGGGGATTGATAATCATTATATTTTTCATTGTGTTCCAATTAAGGGAGCTGATGATTTCAGAAATACTGTAGATGATAGTATTAACCTAATACGGCAAATAACAACTAGTGGTTACTTCTCTGGTAGATCTAAGCCCGAATTGGCTTTAATGACTGATGTAGGGAAAATCACATTATATGAGAATAGTATTCTAGAGAGAAAAAATGAAAAAATATTATTGCAAACTTATTATAATTATGAAGATAGACTTAGATGGAATCCCTATTGGGAACTACCGGAAAGCACTACTGTTGATGAAAACGGGTATTTGAGAGTTTGGTATAAAGATAAGAATAAAAATGATTAATATCGATAATTTTATTATAAATGATGATTCAGAATGTTATATCATAGCCGAGATCTCAGCAAATCATTGTAATAGTTTTGAAATAGCAAAAAAAACTATTATTGCAGCTAAAGAATCAGGAGCAAATGCTGTTAAGATACAAACATATACAGCTGATACGATGACCATTGATTGTAAATCTGATTTATTTAGAATAAGTGGAGGTACTATTTGGGATGGACAGTATGAGTATGATATTTATAAAGAAGGGACAATGCCTTGGGAGTGGCAACCAAAGTTAAAAGAAATAGCTGATGAAATCGGAATAACATTGTTTTCTACGCCTTTTGACAAAACAGCTGTAGATTTTCTTGAAAAAATGAATGTTCCAGTTTACAAAGTCGCTTCATTTGAAGCTGTTGATATTCCTTTAATTAAGTATATTGCATCAAAAAATAAACCTATTATTATATCTACTGGAATAATAGAGAAAGATGAAATATTTGATATTGTAGATGCTTGCAATGAAGTCAATAATGACAATCTTATACTGTTGAAATGTATCAGTTCTTATCCTGCTCCTCTTGAAGAAATGAATTTAAAGACTCTTATAGATATGAAAACAACATTTAATACAATTGTAGGGCTATCTGATCACACTATGGATTTAGAGTGTGTTCTAGCAGCTGTAGCTCTTGGAGCAAAGGTCGTAGAAAAACACTTCACACTTGATAGAACATTAGGTGGACCTGATGCACTATTTTCAATGGAGCCGAATAATTTTAAAGAGATGGTAGATTCAATTAGAAAAGTTGAAAAGGCATTAGGAAATATTTCTTACAACCTCTCAGAAAAATCTAAGTTAAATCGTAATTACTCAAGGTCTCTTTTTATAGTTAAAGATATGGTTAAAGGAGATATTTTCTCTGATTCCAATTTGAAATCAATACGTCCTGGTTATGGGATTTCTCCTAAGGAATATGAAAACATATTAGGTAAGAAGTGTTCTCAGAATATTAAAAGGGGCACACCAATGAGTTATGATTATATAAACTGCTAGTTAATTTCTTCTAGGATTTTCTTTCATATTTGTAGTAGATAATTTTTTATAAAATTTACTGCAGATTATACTATTTAGAGTCCGCTGATTAATGTTTATGAAATTACAGTATAAAGATTTCCTTGCAAAAATGTATCAATACGTGAACACATTATTGGGAATTGCCCTAAAACCCTTGTATTGGAGTTGATCATTTATAGAGAAGAGTGTGAAAATAAGCAGAAACATGAAGATTTTTATTTAACATTAGATTGTCATCTTGACGAAGAAAACATGTCCCCTAGAAGAAGATTAAAAAAAGTTTATAAAGAGATGTTATCTGATTCTGGAATAGGAACTCCAGTAAAATCGGTAAGAATGGCTCACAGAGCCCTAATCAATAAAGAAAAATCACAAATATCTAACAGAGAAATTATTTAAAAAGTAAGGGAAAATTCATACCTATGATATTTCATTGTATGAAGGAAAACAAGGATAAAGTCCTTGTTTTCATCATTATTGATGTATTTTATAAAGTGTCTTGATGGACACAGCTTATTAAGAAGTTAAATGAAATATATATTAAAGAAGATAAAAACGTAATTTGTAAAAAAATAAAAGGTGTAGAAAAATTGAAGAAGATCAGGGGATAAATAATATTGGAAAATTTATTGTAGATTAGGCCTGCACTACTGCTGACATAAGATATCCAAATGACATGTCAATTTTAATGAAGTCAGGGTATATACTAAATAGTTTTTTTGATTTTATTTACACTTCTTATCATTCTGTATTCCAAAGGAAGTCAAGGGATTACCGACAATTATCACACAGTAATTTTATTGCTTATAGAAAGAAACGAAAGCAACGAAGTAAAGTTAGAAGAACACCTATAAATATGCAGTTGAAATATTATAGGTTCAAAATTGGCTATGTATAATCCAAATTGGCTATGTAGATGTATTGGACTTTATATACTGTAATGTTGTTTTTCTTTCAGTAATCGCCAAGATACAGGGATGGTTTGAAGTTGTAAAAGAAGTACACACTCAGCAACTATATATGTATGAAAACTGGGAAAAAGGGTAGATAACAGAATAGTTAGTGTTATTCAGCCACAAGTAAGGTCAACGGTAGGCCAATCGTGAGTGGAAACGCTGATTAAAATTTAGAATTTTGAGAGAAAGTATCTTTGAGTTTGATCGAATGATTATGCCTAATAGAGCATTTATTCTGGGATATTTTTAATAAATCACAAGACTTGATTGATATATAAAAAAAAAGAGAGGTGTTTGTGTACTTTCCTAAGTCAGTCATGTAGATAAAATATGTCAAGCATATAAAAAAAGAATTATTGTAATGAGAATAACATCCGCATGACAGGAAAGCCGATAGGTCTCCCCATAAAAGTAACAGAGAAAAATAAAGAAAAGCTGAAGCAGGAAAATCAACAATGATATCAGGATTATAGTGACCGAATAATTATTGAAAGTAAATCAGGAGTTGGAAAGAGAAGATCTGGAATAGCGCTATTAAAATCTAAGCTTAAGGAGACAAATAAAATTAATATTTATATAATTGCTCTTGTTCTAAACTTTAATAAGATTTGTGAAAAAAAAATACTGAAAATAAGGCCAAATATAGGGTAATATTGAAAAAGACTTCTTGAAGACTATTCAGCAAAACCTAGTTATTTTAAATTTATGTTTCATGGAGTAAAGAATGGCCAACCCGCAAAAAATAAATGCTATTGTAAAAGAGATAGAGGCTTACGGAAGACAGGTATATAAACTGGTTTTTAAATCTGAGAGAAAGTTTCCCAGATTTAAAGCTGGTCAATTTCTCCATTTGACGTTGGAAGAATATGATCCTACCTCTGGTTTCTGGCCGGAATCAAGAGTTTTTTCTATCGCTTCCTGTTCTGATGACAGAACAGAAGTCTCTATTGTATATAGCGTCAAAGGTTTATATACAAAAAAAATGGAAGAGACCATTTTAATCGGAATGCCTATCTGGTTGAAGGCTCCTTATGGGGAATTTATTATATGTAACCATATTCAGGATGGTCAGGCTGCTATCTTGATTGCGGGCGGAACAGGTGTATCACCTTTTATTCCTTTCTTAAATCAATCCGGTAATTCAACTACAATCCAGTTGAATTATGGTTTACGGAATAAGGACCTTATGATTTTTGAAGAAGAACTTTCCTCAGTACTGAATCAGGATAATTTTTCTATGAATTTGTACTTGGAAGAAACATCGGATCAAATAACTGTATCTGGTAATCTGGATGTAAAAGAGGGTCTTTTGTCTGTGAATAACATCTTAAATGATATTCAGAAGAAAGACAATTCTGTATTTTTTATTTCAGGTCCACCTACAATGATTGAACTGTTTCAACAGCAACTTATGCAGTCAGGTATATTAAAAGATAAAATTATAATAGATGAATGGGGTTAATTGTGAGTAAAAATGAAAAAGAACTAAGAGCAGAAATTGCAGGTCTTGTGAAAGATTTTTATGACGTAAAATTTAAGGATGAATTCTACATCCCGGGTGAAACACCTGTTCGTTATGCCGGAAGGGTTTTTGATGAAACAGAACTTCAGGCATTGGTTGATTCTTCACTGGATTTCTGGCTGACATCCGGTCGTTATACTGATGAATTTGAATCTGAATTTGCCGATTTATTTGACTTGGAATATGCTTTTTTGACAAATTCAGGATCTTCTGCAAATCTCCTGGCTTTTTCAGCTTTAACATCACCTCTTTTAGGAGACAGAAAGTTGAAGCCCGGTGATGAGGTTATTTCTGTTGCTGCTGGATTTCCTACTACAGTCAATCCAATTATTCAGCATGGTATGGTTCCTGTATTTGTTGATGTGGAACTGGGTACCTATAATATAGATCCAAGAGAGTTGAAAAAGGCTATCGGACCGAAAACCAGAGCGATCTTCCTAGCTCATACATTAGGTAATCCCTATAATTTGGATGTTATTCAGGAATTGGTAGAGGAGTATAATCTGTGGTTTATTGAAGACTGCTGTGATGCTCTCGGATCCAAATATAATGGAAAGATGCTGGGAACTTTCGGTCATATTACTACCTGTTCCTTCTATCCTGCTCACCATATCACCATGGGAGAAGGCGGAGCCGTTTTAACAGATGATGATGACCTGGCTCGTGCAGTTCGTTCCATAAGGGATTGGGGACGTGATTGCTACTGTGCCGGCGGAGAGAATAATACCTGTGGGAAAAGGTTTTCCGGTCAGTATGGAACCCTTCCCAAGGGATATGATCATAAATATGTTTACTCCCATATTGGCTACAATTTAAAAGCAACCGATATGCAGGCAGCGATTGGTGTGGAACAGTTGAAAAAGCTGGATGGTTTTATTGAAAGACGGAAAGAAAATTTCCGTTTATGGACTGAAGGATTTAAAAAATGGGAAGATAAGTTTATTCTTCCTTATGCTATTGAAGGCTCTGATCCTGCTTGGTTTGCTTATCCGGTTACTGTTAAGGAAGATGCGGGATTTACCAGAACAGAGTTTACTGATTTCCTTTCCCAAAATCTGGTAGAAACACGAAATCTTTTTGGAGGCAATCTTCTTCGTCAGCCGGCATATTTTGATATAGAAAAACGTGTAGTTGGAGATTTGAAGGTTACAGATCTGATTATGCATCAAACATTTTTCTTGGGTACTTTTCCCGGATTAACAAGAGATAAAATTATTTTCTCTCTTTCCGTTATAGAAAAATTTATGGAGAGATTACCTTTATGATTGATGGTTTAACATAGTAGACAACGCTTTAAAAGTATAGGTCAATGATAATTGATGAAAAAAGTATTAAAGATATTGGGATGCAATAAACTGAAAGAATCGAAGTCAAATCAATAATGGAACACTTGAGTGATCAATTTCCATAATACAGATAGTCTAGTCTAATATGAAATGCTTCAGAGTCTTAAGCACTACACAATCGTTGCATACTATATAAAAGCAAATCTAATATGGCCTGCTGAAAAAGTCTTAAGTATAAATTTATAAATGAGTTATTCATTAATTTAACATCTCTAGATGGAAGAATATAGGCAGTAATTTCTGAAAACCCCTGTGACAGCAGTGAATATATATACAGGGAAAATAATTATGATCAACTCAAACTATATGTTTTCTGTCGTCCTTTTGGTGAGTATCTATAAGAAGATAATTGATGGGTGATTCTTAGTAAATAAATACATGAAAAAGATTGAAGCTGATTATGTGAAGCTATTTTTTTTGAATATGAGAGATCCGGGTAAGTCATTTTGTGTACAAGTAATTCTTTAATAAAAAAGGAAATCAATCTGTTTTCTGATGAAAAGATTCCCAGTTATATAAAAGAAACAACTTATTTTCATTACCTCATTGGTTTGAAAGGATATATGAAAAAAATCGAGCAATCAATAATTAACCATTATCGTGGGCGGATTGATGGCAAGATTGTCCATAAGACCAATGAGGCTTTGTTTCGAGAGTAATATTAAGAAGAGCTAAGAAAACTGTAAAATGCAGAATAACTTGAAATCAATTATTCTGTAAATAAAGCACATGTTTAACAGGATTGATATAGAAGTACAATATAGACTGGTTTGACATTTCAAGTTAAAATAGTTTCTGAATTATTAGCCTCGGAAGATGTATGAGTAAAACTAGTGAATATTTGAAAACCGGATTATGAGTGTTAACCAGCTTTATATCAGAGCGATCGTTTGTGGAAAGGCTCGTACTTCTATTGAGTTCGGTGTTAAATTCTATATTAGTTCATCAATGATTCAGTTTCATAGACAATCTTTCTTTGTAGAAATTTTTTGAATCTGGCTATCTAATTCATTAGATTGAAAAAGACTATGATGGATATGGCTATTATCCAGTTTTAGTTCATGCGGATAGGATAAATCAGAATCGAGAGAGTAGAAAAGATTCTAAAGATTGAGTATTTATGTCGAAAGGATAACTTATTAGTTGTCTACAATTAGAAACTGACAATAGTACAGAATAACTGAAAGCAGCATCATAGTAACACTATCAAGATGACATAGATTGGATAGCAGTAAAAGGTTTCATTGATTTTGTGAAAAGAAAATTATAAATTGAGACGTATAAAAGTGAAGTTGCAATCAACTACTGAAACGAAGATGTTCCTTTCAAAACTCATCATGTATTTTGAAAAGAATATATTCCATAAAATTATAGCAATTGAATTTAAATTACAAATTAGGATAGGAAGGTCTTCTTGAAAATTTTAGTAAGCCTTCAATATTTAATAAATTATTAAATATTTCTAAATACTGAAAATTAGATGAAACATAATACTGATGGAGATTATTATTGAGTAAATTATTAAAGAATACAGCTATATACACATTCTTTACTGTACTTCAAAAAGGTGTTGGGTTTTTTCTGTTACCTCTTTATACTGTGTTTCTTTCACCAAGTGATTATGGTATGGTTACTCTAGTTACGTCTATAACCAGTTTTTTATCAATTTTTTATATGCTAGCATTAAATAATGGAATGGGACGTTACTATTATGATTACAATAAATCACATGAGCTGATAAAAGAACTCTTTGGTACTGTATTTAATACAGTGATATTTTCATCAACTTTTTTCTCAATAATATTTTTTATGTGGTCTGATTTCTTTTTTTCACCTTTCTTGGCAGAAATACCAGTTCATCCATTCATGACATTGGGTTTGGTTTCATTAGCATTTGAGCCAATATTTCAAGTAGTGCAATCAATGGCACAGATAAAACAAGAAGCAAACAAATTTTCTATTATTAATTTTCTGTATTTTCTTGTAAGTGTTGGCTTGAAATTGCTATTTATTGTAGGGCTTCATTATAAATCCGAAGGCTTTCTTCTAAGTGTTGCGATTTCTAATGGTATATTTTTTATTTATTCACTAATTAGCTTCTATACTAGGTATGGGTTATCGTTTCGTTATTCACTTTTAAAAAAACTTTTGAAATATTCATTGCCATTACTACCACATAATATTTCTGGGTGGTCGATGACTATGATTGATCGAGTGTTTATTAGTAAATTACTTTCGGTTGCTGCAACAGGAATATATAGTATAGGTTTTCAAATTTCAAATCTTGTAAATGTATTTGTTTTTGCTTTTTCACAGGCATATTCTCCATTTTTTTTCGAACAAATGAAAAAAGGAGATGAGGGTAAAAATGCTATAATTAAAGTTTCGACTATTGGAGTTCTCGTAATTTCTCTTGTCGGTTCTATATTAAGCTTATTCTCAAAAGAAGTTGTATCTGTTTTTGTATCAGATGTGTATTTTAATAGTTATACAGTTGTACCTTTTTTAACTTTTGTATTTGTATTTACGGGTGTTTATATTTTTGTTGCGGGACCATTGTTCATATCAAGTACTCATATCTTCTCTTTAGTAAGTATAATTGGTGCAATTTTAAATATTTTGCTAAATATAATTATGATTCCGCGATATGGTATAATCGGGGCAGCTACAGCAAGTCTATTACAACGTTTTATAAGCACTTTGATATATGCATTTTTTGGTTATAGATCTAAAGATAGTATCGATTTTCAATGGTCATATATTTTTGGTATACCAGTAGTAATGTTTGTAATTGTTATGTTAATACTTCATTTAACAGAAAATATAGGTTTTATATACACTTTTATTATTAAAGTAATTTTTATTTTTATTGTTATATTTATTTTTGGAATTATTTTTCCTGATTTAAAAATAATGATAAAACAATTTGTCTTTAAAAAAATTAGGAATAAGGGGAATAAATGAAAGTTATAATACTTGCGGGGGGGTATGGATCCCGGTTAGGTCATATTACAGAAGCGATACCAAAACCTATGGTAAAAATAGGTAACAAACCAATTCTTTGGCATATCATGAAAGGATATTCAAATTATGGTTATAATGATTTTGTTCTTTCTCTTGGATATAAAGCAGAAGTAATTAAAGAATATTTCTATAATTACAGTGCCTATAGTGATGACTATACAATCAATTTAGGTTCTAAAGAACTTCAGCACCATAATAAGCATGCTGAATCTAATTGGAATGTTACGCTTATAGATACTGGAATCAATACATTAAAAGGTGCAAGAGTAAAAAGAGTAGAAGAGTTTCTTGATGATGTTAATATGATGACTTATGGTGACGGTGTAGCTGATATTAATATTGCATCTCTTGTGAAATACCATAAGTCTCATGGAAAAATGGTTACAATATCAGGGGTTCATCCTCCAGCACGATTTGGTGAGATTGTTGAAAACAATGGAACCCTTATATCATTTGAAGAAAAACCCCAAACTACTTTAGGATTAATCAATGGGGGATTTATGGTTTTCAATAAGGAATTTCTTTCTTACCTTACAGAGGATCAATCTTGTGACCTTGAGTATGGGACATTTGAAAAACTGGCCGCTCTAGAGCAGATAATGGTGTATAAGCATGATGGGAATTGGGAGTGTATAGATACTGAGCGTGATTTCGCTCACCTAAATAAGTTATGGGATAATGGTGAAGCCTTTTGGAAGAAATGGTAATTTTACAAAATGATAAAATCTGATCAAAGTTTGTTAAGACAATACTATTCAGGTAAGCAGGTATTGGTTACTGGGCATACTGGTTTTAAGGGTTCATGGCTTGCTATATGGTTAAATGAACTTGGTGCTAATGTAATAGGTTATGCTTTGGATCCATTCTGCAGTCGAGATAATTTTGTTCTTTCTGGAATAAGTGATAGAATTACCGATATTAGAGGTGATATTCGAGATAAAAAACACTTAAGTAGCGTATTCTTATCATATAAACCTGACATTGTATTCCATTTAGCAGCTCAACCACTCGTACGTTTTAGTTATGAAGCACCTGTAGAGACATATGAAACAAATGTTATGGGTACAATAAATGTTTTGGAGGGAGTCCGAGCAACACCAGAAACTAAAACTTGTATCTGTATTACTACTGATAAGTGCTATGACAATAAAGAACATATTTGGGGCTATCGTGAAGATGATCCAATGGGTGGGTATGATCCATATTCTTCTTCTAAAGGTGCTTGTGAAATAGCAATTAACTCATGGCGAAAGTCTTTTTTTAATCCAGAAGATTATGGAAAGCATACAACAGCATTAGCTAGTGTTCGAGCTGGGAATGTTATTGGAGGTGGTGATTGGTCAATTGATAGGATAATACCAGATTGTATACGCTCAATAGAAGCCAATGAAGATATTGAGATTCGTTCACCGCAGGCAATTCGTCCTTGGGAACATGTATTAGAACCTTTAAGCGGTTATCTTCTTCTTGGTTTAAAATTATCACTTGATCCAATTAAATATGCAGGTGGATGGAACTTTGGGCCTGATTTAGATTCTATTATTAGTGTGTGGGATATTGCCTCTCTTGTAATTGAAGCATATGGAAAAGGTAATTTAAAGGACATTTCTGACCCTTTAGCTTTACATGAAGCTCAATTGTTAGCTTTAGATATCAGTAAAGCACGCTTTGTCTTAGGTTGGAAACCTACTCTTTCAATTAAAGAGACTATATCATTAACTATTAATTGGTATAAGCAGTATGAAATTGAAGATGTATATGGGATTTGTGTTGATCAGATCAATTCGTTTTATCGAGTAAATAATGAGTAAAATCTTACTCACTGGGGGGACGGGGTATATTGGTTTAAAAGTGTTAAATGCACTAATTGATCGTGAAGACTCAGTTACATTGTTAATTAGACCTTCAACTAATACATCAGATTTACCAATGCAATGTTCTACTTTTATATATGATGGGAATTGTGAATCCCTGTATACATTTTTTGATGAAGAGCGATTTGATGGTGTATTACATCTAGCATCGCTCTCTAAAATAAGAGTTCATAAAACAAAGGATATTGAGGCCCTAATTTCTTCTAATATCATTTTGTCAACAGTTCTTTTAGATATTTCCACTAAAACAAAGGTTAAATGGTTTTTGAATGTTGGAACTTTTTGGCAACATTTTGATAATGAAAAATATTCTCCTGTAAATCTTTATGCTGCCACAAAAGAATCCTTTATTACTATAGCTAAATATTATGTAGATACTTCTAGTATAAGGTTTAATACTCTTATGTTAAATGATACATATGGCCAAGATGACTCTCGATCCAAGATCTTCAATTTGTGGTTCAATTTGTTGATATCTCATGAGATTTTAAAAATGTCTCCAGGAGAACAAATAATTGATCTTTGCTATATTGATGATGTTGTCAATGCCTTTTTAATTATGGTGAAGCTGTTGGAGTCTAAAGAAAACTGTATAGATTCAATGGAAAGGTTTGCAGTTTATTCTTCAGAGAGAATGACTCTTAGAGAAATGGCTCAGAAATTTGAAAGTATTGTTGGACGGTCTTTGCCTATAGCATGGGGTGCTGTTCCATATCGAAATAGAGATGTGATGATACCTCAGAATCATATAAGAGGAGTACCTGGTTGGGTAGCAAGGGTTTCTTTTGAAGAAGGTATTAAACGAATTATCAAAAAAAATATGGAGAAATAATTGGATTCTTATATTACATGTATTTCGCATTCTATATATTTTAGATTGTTAAATCTCCCTGAGTCTAACTACTATTGCAGTAAATTTTCTACGTCATAATATAATCTACAGTCAATAAAATGCTTAATATCAATTCTGAAAGAATGCTATGTCTTATAACAATAATGAGTCTAAAGAAATTTCTCGAAGAAGAACACTAGTGGGCATTGAAAATATGCAGGACCTAAAATATGTTTGTATCTTTTTCGAACTAGATTAGTTTCTGTCAGAGTATTTCGGACAACTTAACAATTTCTCTTAGCTACAGTTAAACTATAATAGTTAGGAGAGGCAATAATACCTACAAAAAGTTTTGCACCAGAAAGTGTCGTTTGGGATATTAAAAGAGAAACTAGAAGACACTTCAACGCAAAAGAAAAGATTAGAAGCATTCTTGAGGGTTGGAAAGGTGAGGATTCCATCGCCGATATTTGTCGAAAGGAATCGCTCCATCCAACTAAATATTATAAATGGAGTAAAGAAATCCTGAAAGCAATGAATACAGTGTTTCCAAAAACAAAAGTTCAGCTATTTATTGTCAATATTATTTGGAATTAGTTGAAGTATGTCTTTTTGAAGGACCGTAAGGAAGCAGTGAAAGATTTGAAGGTAATCTAATCTTCAATCACACTGGATGAAGCTGAGCGTGGACTTAATAATATTCTTGAATAATGAGACACCCAATATGGCACCATTAGTAAAACGTGGACGAGACATTGGGAGAATCTGATATCCATTTTTGAATATTTATAAGAAATCAGAAAGATAATATACACTACCAATGCCATTGAATCCTTGAATTAAGTCATCCGGAAACCTATCAATAATCGAATAACTTCCGCTAATTACAGATCCGCTTTTAAGATAATATACTTAGCCGTACAGCAGGACTTCAAAAAATGGACTATGGCGCTAAGGCAGTGGAAGCTAGCAATAAATCGATTTCAATTGGAATATGGGCCCAATTTTGAAATGAGTAGAATAATCAGTTTTATGGGAAAAATTAATACTTTCGTAATAAGGAAATTGACAGGTCAAATGAAATTTGGTGTACTACTTTACCAGTTTATATTTTTCATAATGGTATGTTTACTTATTCACCATTATAGACTTGTATAGCCGTAAAATATCTATTAGGTATTTTGTGATTAAAATTAATAATGGATAGGCTACACTGTTTCAGACAGTAATTACTCGGACACATTATAATTTCCAGATATAATAGATGTGAGGGTTTAGATGATAGAGAATAATGAGAAGTCCAATATGTCGAAACGATATACA
>NZ_QQPQ01000058.1 GCF_003346715.1 Oceanispirochaeta sp. M1 | reverse complement strand
GTAAAACAAATTGTAGCACGATGGGGTCGCTTTGCGGCCCCTTTTTACATTTAAAGACTTTCGAATAATTGTTTTGAAAAAGAAAAGGGCTGTCGCTTTAGTCTAATTAGACTTTTGCAACAGCCCCCTTTTTTATTTGTCTCGTGCCGACAGCGTACTTATATAAGAGCTATCCCAGAAAGGCATCATGCAGGGTCTGAATGGTGCTATCTGTTTTTTCCTGAGGAACCACAACCGAAAGGTTTATATCCGATGATCCCAGAGAAATCATTCGTACAGGAGTATCTTCAAGTGATGCAAATACCTTGGATATGAAGCGTGAATCTTTCCAAAGGTCCTGACCAACCAGGCAGATTATGCTGTTTCCCTGTTCCACAGAAACACTGGCTATGGACGAGATCTCTTCAGTAATCGCTTCAAGAGAATCACAGTTTTCAATAGTGATTGAAACCGAAACTTCTGATGTGGAAATCAGATCAACCGGGGTTTTATGTTTTTCAAATATAGCGAAGATACGGCTCAGAAAACCGTAGGCATTGAGCATCTTTGAAGAGGAGATATTTATCAGAGTAATCCCTTTCTTAGAGGCAATGGCTTTCAACCCGGTTCCGCTCAGTTTATGCTCTATGGTTGTGCCGGGGTGTTCCGGGGCTCCTGTGTTCTTCACAAGTACTGGAATCCTATTTCCTACGGCAGGCTGAATTGTTGCAGGGTGAACTACCTTGGCTCCGAAGTATGCAAGCTCTCCGGCCTCTGCATAGGTAATGGAAGCAATGGTTTTCACACCCTTTACAAAGCGGGGATCAGAACTCATTATTCCGTTTACATCAGTCCAAATCTGAATCTCTTCTGCATTAAGGGCTGCCCCGATAATGGCTGCGGAGTAATCACTCCCTCCGCGTCCGAGAGTTGTAGTAACACCGTTTTCAGTGGCGGCGATAAATCCCTGAGTTACGATAAGTTTTCCAGCTGCAGGCTTTACCTTAGTTTTAATCAGTTCCATTGTCTCTTCCATCCGGGGAACAGCCGCATTGAAATTTTCATCTGTCAGCATGAAGGTTCTGGCATCAAGGAGGGTTGTTTCTATATTACGCTCAATAGCTCTGTGAGTAATAATCGTTGTAGACAGACGTTCTCCAAATGAGAGCAGGGCATCACGGCTTCTTGCAGAACATTCTCTTAAAAGTGAAAGACCCTTAAGAAAGGAAATAAAGTCTGAAAACAGGATATGAAGTTTATCTTCACATTCCTTTAGATTCCCTGCACTGAGAAAAGAGTAGGCAGCCTGGAGGTGTATGCTCTTCAGTTCTTCAAAAGGACGAACAGAGTCCTCCATCCTTCCGGACTCGGCCAGCTCGATGAGTTCGAGAATACAGTCTGTGGTTTTACCCATAGCTGAAGACACAAGAACCGGAGCCCTGTCCAACTGGGATTCGGCAATATTGAGCGCCTTATCAATCCATATATTGTTCTGTACGGAGGTTCCTCCGAATTTCATGACTACCATTGGTTCCTTTCCTCTTTATATCAGTATGACTACTGATAATACTTCTAATATACTGTCAGGCATAAAGAGTATTAAATGTATATTTTTGAAAAAAGTATACATTTAATACCAATTTGTCAATAAATGAAGATAAATTGCATCAACTATTTACTGCCTAAGTAATGAGGCTCTGCTATACTTGATGTAAATGGAAGATAACATAAAGTCAGACTCTAAAAGATTTCCCTATGGGGCAATTAATAATAAAAAATCACTATCATCCATATTTATATTGCTTGGTACTGTCAGCTCTTTATATCTTTGTGCATTTTATATTCCTGTTCTCGGTCGTTCCATAATTCAGGGCTGGGTAATTCTATCTGCATGGACTCTTATCGTTTTTATACGAAAAACCGACCATTTTTACAGGTCGGAGGTTCTGACTCTTATAAGCTATGTATATTTTGCAGCGACTTCCCTTTATCTGATGCATTTGGTCAGTCTGGAGCAGACTTTCTTTTTTACTGAAAATATGGCTGTACAGTTCTGGCATGGTACAGGAATTATTGAGAGTTTCGGTCTGGCTGCAATCATTTATTTGCATTATAGGAAAATCTCCCTCGTTCATTGTGCGGTTTTCTGTATTGTGCTGCCCATAATTATCATTGTAATGATATCAACTGGATTTTTTCCTGCCTGCGTGTCTGTATCCGGCGGCTTCACAATTTACATGAAAATCAGTTCTGTCATGATCTCAATACTTTTTCTTCTTGGGATATACTCTGTATTCACATTTTTCAAGAGTGGAAATAATAAATCTGATCTTCTAATTTCAACTGCATTTTTACTTTCTGCCTGTTCTATTTTTATTTTTGCATTGAATGAGGGCAGATTTCATTCTCTGATAATCATCAGTTATATTCTCAAGGCACTGGCGTATCACAGTCTCTATAGAGGAGTCTTTCTTGAGGCTGTCCTCAGTCCCCTCAAGGATCTGAGGAATACAGAAGCCGAATTGAGGAAGGACCAGTTCTTTTATACACAGACTCTTGCCGCCGTAAAAGACGGCATGTTCCGTTATTATCCAAAAAGAGATCTGCTGGAGGTCTCCTCAATCTGGGAGGAGATGACAGGGCACAGTCTCACAGACCATACAGGCAATAACAGTTATCTGCGTGAACTTTTTACACAGGAAGACCAGAAGAAGCTGACAAGTGCATTAAAAAGTGCTGATAAGGATGGAACTCCGTTGAAAGAAGAGTTCCTTGTTAATCATAAAGACGGAAGCAGATTCTGGGTGCTTATGCGTGGCAGAATGGGAATTGATTACGATGGTAAACCCTGCCTTATCGGGATGATGACAGATATTTCCTGGCGGAAGAAGATCGAAAAGGAACTTATCCTCTCCAAAGAGAAGGCTGAAGAGAGTAATCGTCTTAAAACAAGTTTTCTGGCAAATATATCTCATGAAATAAGAACACCCCTCAATGTAATTCTCGGGTTTACAGGACTTCTTATTAAAGATCTTCCGGATGATGAAAATACCGAAGAACGTCTCAATCATATTCAGCTGATACGACAAAGTTCAAATCAGCTGATTTCTATTATCTCAGATATTATTGATATTTCCAGGATTCAGAATGAAAGCATCTCATTGCAGATACAGAAGGTTAACATACAGAGTCTTTTGCAGAATCTTTATACTGTTTACAGAAAACTGATGGATGACAGAGCCAAAAAAGAGATCAGGCTGTGCTGGAGTCTTCCTGATGAGATGTCTGAGAATATTTATCTGAATACAGATATAGAACGTTTTCATCAGATATGGCAGAATCTGCTGAATAATGCCATGAAATTTATTGAGTACGGACAAATTTCATTTGGGATTTTTTCATATGATCCTGAATTGAATAATATAGTTTTTTTTGTCGAGGACACAGGTCCTGGAATCTCTTCTGGAAAAGATCAGATTATATTTGAACGATTCCGGCAGGGGGAAGAGGGGCTGGCCCGGCGTTATGGCGGAAGCGGTCTTGGACTAAGCATCTGCTGGGAAATTCTTCAGCAGATGAAAGGTGATATCAAGCTGGACAGAAGCTATGCACAGGGTGCCCGTTTTCTCTTTACATTACCGGAGTACAGCCATGATGCCCACTGATCTTACCGGCCGTTTTAGAGCCGATGTACATGACAAGATGTTTGCAGATATAGAGGAATGTGACGGAAACGAAGTCCTCTGGGTCGGGACTATCGATGAAGACAAAGTTGTCTCGGCAGTAAAAACAGCGGCTCGTGGACACGAGAGTGCTGTACCCGCGGTAATGGAGCATATGGAGAAGGGAGATGTGATTATTCATAATCACCCTTCAGGGATTCTGAGACCCAGTGATGCCGATCTTACTCAGGCTTCAATGCTTGGAAACCAGGGTATCGGCTTTTATATTGTGAATAACTCAATAGATGCAGTTTACGTCGTTGTAGAGCCCGTACTATACAGCCCTGATGTTCTGCTTGATGAGAAAGAACTTTCAGGTATTCTCGCTCCCGGGGGGCCTCTGGATGAGATCGATCCTTATTATGAGGAGAGACCCTGTCAGATAGAACTTCTGGAAACAATCACCAGAGGATTCAACGAGGAAAAAATTGTTGTAGCCGAGGCTGGTACTGGGGTCGGAAAATCTTTTTCTTATCTTGTTCCGGCACTTAAATGGGCAGATGCCAATGAACAGCGTGTTGTTATTTCCACAGCCACCATAAACCTTCAGCAACAGCTGATGGAGAAGGATCTTCCTCTGGCTCAGAAACTGTGCGGTACCGATGTAAAGGCTGTACTTGTTAAAGGCCGTAGGAATTATCTATGTAGAAACCGTCTCTCCGAAGCCCTGGAGGAGAACTCACTCTTCAGAGAAAAGAGTGATCTCCTTCTTCAGATCAAGGACTGGGGAGAGAGCAGTCCCACAGGCAGTATCTCTGAACTTCCATTTCTTCCTCCCGATGAAATCTGGTCCAGAGTCTGCAGCGATGCGGATGCCTGTTTCGGGGCACGCTGCCGATATTTTGAAAATTGTTTTGTAATGAAGTCGAGAAGGGAAGCTGCTGCCGCCGGTATACTGGTTGTCAATCATCATATGTACTTTGCAGATATGTCTCTCAGGATAAGCGGTCTCGGTTTTGAAGGGACTGTTCTGTTACCCCATTACCATAAAGTAATATTTGATGAAGCACATAATATTGAAAACAGTGCTACCAGTTATTTTTCTGAAGAGTACAACAGAATCCAGTTGATGAAATATCTGCAGCGTCTATATAAGCAGAGAAAAGGCCGCTCCGGTGGAATCCTTATTCGACTTGAAGCCATTCAGCCCCCTCCAGAGGGGGTGCTTTTTCCCGAGCTCCTCAGAGACCTGAGAGCACAGGCAGAAATACTTGATGCTCTGGCATTTGATTTCTTTCCCGGTGAATCAACAGTAAGACTTCAGGATAACAGTCATCCCGATTATCTGAGGAAAATCAGGGAACCCCTGCTGCTTACAAGAGAAAAATTGTCACAGTTTATTGGATTTTTGAATAAGTGGTACGATCTGATCCGTGAAGAGGATCAGGAAAATACTGTGGTTCTTGAGTTTAAAATGATACTGAACCGCCTAAATAAATATTCAGTTTTTCTGAATAAGTTCAGCCAGTTTGATGCTGAAGATGAGGATGGGGTTTTCTGGCTGGAAAAGAAGGTGCGGGACGGTAAGTCTTTTATCCGTTTTCTGATCACTCCCCTTGATATATCCGGCTGGATGAAATCCGGAATATATGATTCCTACAGCTCTGTTGTTTTCACATCGGCTACTCTGACCATGGATAATAAGTTTAGTTACTGGCAGAGAAGAGTGGGGTTGGATCAGCAGATTTCCGAGCGTCTTGTCTCCAGACAGTTTGCTTCACCCTTTCCTTATAAGGAAAATGTGCTCCTGGGGCTTCCTGAAGATATACCTGAACCTTCTGCCCCTGAGTACCGTGAAGTGCTGATGCAGTCTATCAGAAAGCTTCTGCAGAGCAATGAGGGTAGGGCTTTAGTTCTGTTCACTTCCTATGAACTGCTGAAATATTGTTACGACAATATCCTTGAAGACTGGTCTTTGCCGGAAGTAAGTCTGCTAAGACAAGGCAGTGAGGATCGGGCAAGGCTGCTTAATCATTTTACTCAAGATATTCAAAGTGTACTGTTTGCCACAGATTCCTTCTGGGAGGGAGTCGATACTCCCGGTGAATCCCTGCGCCTGGTTATTCTATGCAAACTTCCTTTTCGGGTCCCTACGGATCCTGTATATCAGGCCAGGCTTGAAGCCATTGAGAAGAGGGGTGGGAATCCATTCCGAGAGCTTTCTCTGCCTGAGGCTGTAATGAAGTTTCGCCAGGGATTCGGTAGGCTGATGCGCCGCAAGACAGACAGAGGCGCTGTTATTGTTTTGGATTCGAGGGTTATCAATAAAAACTATGGAACGGTTTTTCTCCGCTCCCTCCCCGAAACCTTACGATCAAGGAAAAGATTTGATACTGTATTGGAAGATATGGAGAATTTTATTTATGAAATATGATATGTTGCTTTTATATAGATAGAAGAGCTAATATTCAAGAAATAATAATTGTTATACTTAAGGAGTGGTAGATGGCTGATCTTAGTACTAAATATATGGGACTTGAATTAAAAAATCCCTTTATTATATCCAGTTCCGGTCTGACAGATTCGGTGGAAAAAGTTAAAAAAGCTGCGGCAGCAGGTGCCGGTGCTGTGGTTCTTAAATCTCTTTTCGAAGAGGATATTGCAAATGCTGCAGCTAAAGACGGTTCACTTGATACCTATTCAATTCATCCCGAAGCCATGGAATACATCAATCATCTGGGAATGCTTCAGCAGCCCGATGCATATCTGGAATTTGTTGAGCAGTCTGTGCAGGCAGTAGATATACCTGTCATTGCCAGTCTTAACTGCTACAGTGACGAATGGTGGCTCGATTATGCTCAGCGTATTGAAAAAATGGGTGCCCACGGTATTGAACTGAATATTGCTCTGGTTCCAGTCTCTGTTAAAGACAGCCCTGAAGAGGTGGAAGCTAAGATTCTCTCAATAGTAAAAAAAGCTGTTAGTGCTCTAAATATTCCGGTCTCTGTCAAAATTGGATCTTTTTTCAGTTCTCTTCCTGAGATCGTAAATAAAATACGTCAGGCAGGTGCCTCGGCGGTTGTACTTTTTAACCGTTTTTACAGACCCGATATCGATATTGAAACTCTTGAGTTTAAAATGGGTAACCCCCTCTCCAATGAGGATGATTACAGTACAGTTCTCCGTTGGACCGGTATCCTTTCTGATCTTGTTGACTGTGATTTTTCTGCAACAACAGGGATTCACAGTGCTTCATCTGCTATTAAGCTTATTCTCGCGGGTGCCAATACTGTACAGTTTTGTTCAGTGCTGTATAAAAAAGGTGTAGGGGAACTTTCAGCCATTATTAAAGAAACAGAAGAGTGGATGGATAGAAAGGAATTTGAAAAAATCTCTGATTTCTACAGTCTTCTCAGTCTTGAAGATGATGAAGAGAAAAAATATTACCAGAGAGTTCAATATGTGAAGGCTTTGAAGGGTATTAAATAATCCTGAATTAACTTACGGACAAAAAAAAGCTGCTCACATCTGTGAAGCAGCTTTTTTTTATATTCTATAGGAAGAATTATTCTACAATAGCGATGACATCCTGCATCTTTATGATCAGGTGATCAACATCATCGATACTAATGGTGGTTCCGGCGTATTTATCATACATTACCTTATCACCAACTTTTACTGTGATCAGGTCTTTATCATCACCGATAGCTACTACAGTAGCAGTCTGTGTCTTTTCCTGAGCAGTTTCAGGAATATACAGACCTGATGCTGTTTTAGTTTCTGCTTCTACAACTTTCAGTAGAACGCGATCGCCTAAAGGTTTAATTGTCATTATAGTTCCTCTCAATGCTATTTAATGATTACTTCTGATAATATAAGGATTCTGAAGGGCGTGGTCAAGAAAAAAGAGAGTCTAAAAAACGAAAGAAAAAATGGTGGAAATCATTTGCTTCAGAGCATTTAAATTATTATTTTCAAACTATGATAGCCGTAAACAGCAGTCACAAAATAAAAGCTCGTATATTTAAATTCAGGAATATAGAACATCCTTCATTGAATGAATATGGTATGGAAGCTCAAAAATCATCAATAGAAGATGATTACCAGGCTTTTCTTTCAATACAGGTTGAACGATATCTGAAAAGAAAAACACAGCAGAGATTTTGTTCGGAGGCTGAGAAGGACGTAATTAACCAGATTATCGCTGACAGCTGGACTGAATACAGACAAACCAGGAATTTGAGTCAAATAGACACAGAACAGAAAATCCGCTCCTATTACAGTTTCACTTTGGTCTTTCCCTATTTTGTAGCCGAAGAAGAATGCATTATAAGCTTCGATTTCCGGAATAAATGCAGTCTGGAAGGGGGAGATGAGTGTTTCTGCAACAGCGGTGTACCCTACAGGCAGTGCTGCGGAGGCATTAAAAGCCTCAAGGATCTGTTGAAAGGTTCATTCTGACACAGTCTTGGCCGGGAATACCTTCAGTGGGTCGATATGACTCAATAGGCTTGTCCTGTATCCTTGCATAAAATCCAACCCAATTATCAGTGATTGTTTAATTACATGTATTGTAAGAAATTAAGTGGATTATTGATTCTAATTTTAAAGTTGGCACAGTACTTGTCTATGTATAGGCAGGAGGACCAACATGGCCTACACAAAATACAACGACGACAGCAACATACTTTCTATATACCTTAAAGAAATAAATAAAATCCCCCTTCTTACAAGAGAAGAGGAAGATGACATAGCAAGAAAAGCAGTAAGCGGAGATCAGATTGCAAAAGACAAACTAGTACGTGCAAACCTGAGATTTGTAGTTAATGTTTCCAAAAAATATCAGAACCAGGGTCTTCCTCTTGATGATTTGATCAGTGAAGGTAATATCGGACTGATTAATGCCATCGAAAAATATGATCCGGATAAGGGCTATCATTTTATATCTTATGCCGTGTGGTGGATAAGACAGTCCATCCTTAAAGCCATCTATGAAAAATCAAGAATGATTCGCCTCCCTCTCAATAGAGCTAATGAACTGGTTCAGATCGAGAAGGTGAGAAAAGAACTGACAAAGGTCAACGGAGAAGATCCTGATGCAGAAGAAATTGCCTCCAATGTAGGCGTTTCTGTGGCTGATGTAAAGAAATTGATGAATATATCCCGTGATCTTGTATCACTTGAAGCTCCGGCAATGGGTGAAGACAGTGTTCTTGGTGATTTTATCGAAGATGATCAGTATCAGGCACCCGATGCTTATGTTATGGAACAGCTTCTTTCAGAAGATATCAATTTAGCTCTTGAAACTCTTACAGACAAAGAATCGGAAATACTGGAACGCAGATTTGGTCTTAACGGTAAAAAGCCTCTTTCCCTAAAGGAAATCGGTGATCAGTTCGGTCTGACAAAGGAAAGAATCAGACAAATTGAGAAAAAAGCCATAATAAGACTGCAGCATCCCTCAAGAACTCAGTATCTTGATGCATATGTTGCCTGATACATAACATATGTATAGTTTGTTCTGATAGACAGCTATACAAATGAATAGCTGTTATTTTAGACAGTGTTGGATTAGCTACACATATGTGTAGCTTTTCTGTTTTATAAACCCTTTCTTTTCTTGACAGATATACAATACAGGCTTATTTTTACATGAGTTAATGCGGATTATTCTTTTTATCACAGGATAATTTGTAATTTTGTATAAATAAAGAAGGACCATAATGAGTCAAGACAAATTTGTTTACTTTTTCGGCGGCGGAACTGCAGAAGGTAAGGCTGAAATGAAAGATACCCTTGGTGGAAAGGGTGCCAACCTTGCAGAAATGACAAATCTCGGAATTCCCGTCCCTCCCGGTTTCACAATTTCAACCGATGTATGCGAAGTTTACTACGAAAATAATAAAAGCTATCCCGACTATATTGTAAAAGAGGTGGAAGATCACCTTAAAAAACTTGAGACTGAAATGGGTATGAAGCTTGGTGATCCCAGTAATCCTCTACTCGTATCTGTACGTTCCGGTGCTGCTGTTTCCATGCCCGGCATGATGGATACTGTTCTGAACCTTGGTCTTACAGAAAAGGCTGTTGCCGGATTGGCTGCCCGTTCCGGTAATGAGCGTTTTGCATGGGACTCTTATAGAAGATTTATCCAGATGTTCGGTGATGTTGTTAAGGGAGTTCCCCATAAAGCATTCACCGGTGCTCTGGATTCAGTAAAAAGAGAGAAGGGTGTTGAAAATGACAACGATCTCGATACTGATGACCTTAAGAAAGTAGTAAAACGATACCTTGCAGTATATAAAGATGCTGTAAAAGAGCCTTTTCCTCAGGATCCAAAGGTTCAGCTCTGGGGTGCCATCGATGCTGTATTCGGTTCATGGAAGAACGACAGAGCAGATAAATATAGAGAAATCAACAAGATCGAAGGTCTCAAGGGTACTGCTGTAAATGTACAGTCCATGGTATTCGGAAACTTCGGTGATACATCAGGAACAGGAGTCTGTTTCTCCAGAGATCCTTCAACCGGAGAAAACTATTTTTACGGTGAATACCTGATGAATGCTCAGGGAGAGGACGTTGTTGCAGGTATCCGTACGCCTCAGAAACTGAAAACCCTGCAGGATGGTAATCCCGAAGTCTATGCACAGCTTGTTGAAATTAAAGACAGACTCGAAGGTCATTACAAAGACATGCAGGACATGGAGTTCACCATCCAGGATGGCGTTCTCTTTATTCTTCAGACCCGTAATGGTAAAAGAACCGGTCAGGCAGCCGTACAGATTGCCGTAGACCTGGTTAAAGAAAAAATGATCGATAAGAAAGAAGCCATCATGAGAGTGGCTCCCACACAGCTGGATCAGCTGCTGCACCCCATGATCGACCCCAAAGTCAAGACAGATATTGCTCCCATCGCCAAGGGGCTCGAAGCCTCTCCCGGTGCTGCCTGCGGTAAAATCGTCTTTGATGCCGAAGAAGCGGAAGCCTGGTTCCTTAAAGGGGAACAGGTCATCCTGGTAAGACAGGAAACATCTCCCGAAGACATTGCCGGTATGAATGTGGCTCAGGGTATCCTGACGTCCACAGGCGGTATGACCTCTCACGCGGCTGTAGTTGCCAGAGGAATGGGAACACCCTGTGTCGCCGGTTGTAAAGAACTGGTCATTAACGAAGAAATGAAAACCCTTACTGTGGGTGACGAAGTATTCAAGGAAGGTAACTGGTTATCCCTGGATGGAACAGACGGTCTTGTCTATAAAGGCGCCATCGACCTGGTACAGCCCGAGCTTTCTGGAAATCTGAATGAGTTCCTCAGCTGGACTGATGTAGTAAGAAAGACAGCTAAGAGAGAAGGCATTGCCGATGGTTTTAGTATCAGAACCAATGCAGACCTTCCCAAGGATGCTGAGAAGGGACGGGAATTCGGTGCCGAAGGTATCGGTCTCTGCCGTACTGAGCATATGTTCTTCGATGAAGAGAAACTCAAATCTTTCCGCATCATGATTGTTGCGGACAGCAAGGCACAGAGAGTCGAATCTCTGAAAGCCATAATGGGACTTCAGGTAGAAGACTTTGAAGGAATCTTCAGAGCCATGGACGGAATGCCCGTTAATATCAGACTCCTTGATCCTCCCCTCCATGAGTTTGTTCCCCGTTCCAAGAGAGATATCTCCGAGCTGGCCGACATCATCGGAATCAGCAAAGAGGATCTTCAGATCAGACTGAACTCACTGGAAGAGCAGAACCCCATGCTGGGACACAGAGGATGCCGTCTGGGTATCACTTATCCCGAAATCTACGACATGCAGGTAGAGGCTATCGCCCGCGCCGCCGTCAAGGTACAGAAAGAGGGCATCAAGGTTCTTCCCGAAATCATGATTCCCTTAGTCGGAACCTATAAAGAGTTCGTTCCCCTCAGGGAAAATGCAGAAAAAGTAATCGCTTCAGTCTTCGAAGAGACAGGAATGTCCGTTGAATATCAGATTGGTACAATGATCGAGATACCCCGGGCCGCACTGACTGCAGAAGATATTGCTAAATACGCCGATTACTTCTCCTTCGGTACAAATGACCTGACTCAGATGACCTTTGGTTTTTCCAGAGACGATGTAGGCAGCTTTGTTCCCGAATACGTCAATAAGAAAATTCTGGCCGCCGACCCCTTCCAGACTCTGGATCAGCACGGTGTAGGTCAGCTTGTTGAACTTGGTGTTCAGCGGGGACGCATGACTAAACCCATGTTGAAGACCAGTATCTGTGGTGAGCATGGCGGAGATCCTGATTCCATCGATTTCTGCTACAGAGCGGGACTTAATGGTGTTTCCTGTTCTCCCTACAGAGTGCCTATCGCCAGACTGGCAGCAGCACAGGCTGTAATTAGAAATTAATTTTAAGGGAAATAGAATTGTTAATTTTATTCCTTTAAAGCATATTTGTGTTTGGGGCCTTCTGTGTTACAGAAGTCCCCTTTTTTTGTCTCTTTTTTTTACAGCTGAGAATCCTGTCGGATGATGCCGGCACCCCTTAATAACTATTGACATTAGCGGACTTTATGACTAAGTTTTCTATTGCGAAAATAAATAGTAAATGAACAGGAGATCCTTTTGATTACAGCAAGTAATATAACTCTCTCTTTCGGTAAGAGATTTCTTTTTAAGGATGTGAATATAAAGTTCACACCAGGCAATTGTTACGGACTTATCGGAGCCAATGGTTCCGGTAAGTCAACTTTTTTAAAAATCCTATCCGGCGAAATTGAGCAGGATTCGGGTGATGTAATACTGCCTCCCGGTGAAAGACTTGCTGTACTTGCACAGGATCACTATGCCTTTAACGAACATACAGTCATGCACACCGTCATTATGGGGCATAAAAAACTCTATAGCATAATGGTAGAAAAAGATGCCATCTATATGAAAGAGGATTTTACCGACGAGGATGGTATGAGAGCCTCCGAGCTGGAAGGGGAGTTTGCCGATCTTAACGGATGGGAATCTGAGAGTGAGGCCGCAACGCTGCTTGCCGGTCTTGGTGTCGGTGTTGATATGCATGATAAGCTGATGAAAGATGTGGATGATACCTACAAAGTCCGTATCCTTCTGGCACAGGCTATTTTTGGAAATCCCGAAGTTCTTCTATTGGATGAACCCACCAACCACCTGGATATCGAGTCTATCCGCTGGCTTGAAAATTTTCTATACGGCTTTCAGAACACCGTTATAGTTGTATCCCATGACAGGCATTTTCTTAATAAGGTCTGTACCCATATTGCTGACATCGATTACAACAAGATTCAGATCTTTGCAGGTAACTATATGTTCTGGCAGCAGGCCAGTCAGCTCTCTGCAATGCAGAGAAAAGATCAGGCCAAGAAGTCAGAAGCCAAGGCGGCCGAACTCAAATCCTTTATTCAGAGATTCTCTGCCAATGCTTCAAAATCAAAGCAGGCTACTTCCCGTAAAAAAGAACTGGATAAGCTGGAACTCAATGAACTCCCCAAGACTTCCCGCCGTTTCCCATTTGTCGGGTTTGAACCAGACAGGGAGCCGGGAACCATTATTCTGGAAGCTGATAATATCAGCAAGACAATAGATGGCGAAGAGCTGTTCAAGAACTGGGATCTTAAAATTGATAATGGAGATAAAATTGGTTTTGTCGGCCCTAACAACCAGGCAAAAACAGCTTTTATGGAAATTATAATGGGTAATATGACGCCCGATACGGGTAAGTACAGCTGGGGTGTAACCACCAGTCAGTCCTACTTCCCTAAAGATAATACAGCTTTTTTTGATACAGATGAAAATATGACAGAATGGCTCAGGAAATACTCTGAAGAGCAGGATGATGCCTATGTAAGAGGTTTTCTGGGAAGAATGCTCTTTTCCGGAGATGAATCTCTGAAGAAAGTAAAGGTTCTTTCAGGGGGCGAAAAGGTTCGCTGCATGCTGTCCCGCATGATGCTCAGTAAGGCGAATGTGATTGTTCTGGATGACCCCACAGCTCACCTTGACCTGGAATCCATTACAAGTCTCAATGATGGGCTGATGAAGTTCAACGGTATTGTTGTATTCAGCAGCCACGACCATCAGTTTATCAATACAATTGCCAATAGAATTATCGAGTTTACTCCCGGTGGTGTCATCGACAGACGCATGACTTTTGAAGAGTATCTGGACAGTGACGATGTGAGAGCAGTGAGAGATAAGATGTATGGTGGATCACATAATAGAATGACTATTTAGTCAAATTTAAGATTCCTTTCTAAGTCCCGGGTTATCCCGGGATTTTTTTTCACCTTTTTTTAATCAACTCTATTTACCTTTCATAATCTGTATTTGGTTTTTACCATTATGCTTGGCTTTGAAAAGGAGTTCGTCTGCTCTACTGATGAGGGTCGCAAGATCAGTATCATCTTTACTCAGCTGTACAATACCGGCACTGAAGGAGAGCGCAGTATTAAAGCCCTCTTTTGCAAACTTCCTGCATTGATCAAGAATATACTCAAGTCTTATTGTAGAATCAGTGAGAGAGGATTCCGGTAGTATAATCAGAAATTCCTCTCCTCCATAACGGCTGATCAGATCTGTTTCTCTCAAATTATTCTGCAGCAGATCTGCAAAAAATCTCAAAACTTCATCTCCCATGTCATGTCCGAAATTATCATTTATAGACTTGAAATTATCCAGGTCTAAAATGGCCAGACAAAAGCCTTTTTTATTTCGTTGTTCTCTGATAATTAGAATTTCACCCTGTTCAAAGGCAAAACGTCTATTATACAAATTTGTTAAGGGATCTCTTATAGATATTTTGACAAGCTCAGCCATCATAAAATCAAAAGATAAAAAGAATATACTGAAAGTCAGAATAATTGAAATCACACTATACATAAGAAGAGATATTTTAACAAAGTAATCACCACTCATGAAATTGATGAAATTTGAACCGATAAATAGACGGTAAGATCCTCTGAATATGAAGTAAAGGCCTGCAAGTAGAATGAATCGTGCCAATACATTCGCCGACTCCGGTTTAGAATTGTCTTTATACATGATGAGAGAAGTGCCGGTCTTTAGTAGTACAATACTTACTATATATGAGTTCAATGCCCTCATTAAAACAATATTTCCTTTAAAAATAAAGAAATACAATGTTATCAGAAACATGAGGAGGGCAAGGGCTTCAAACAGGATGATTGGTTTTTTCAATTTAGTTGAATGATAAATACTGAGACAATAGAATGAATAGCCCAGCATTTCACCCAGATTAACAAAAAGGGAAAAGTACCTGTTATTCAAAAAACCCCTTAAAAGCAGAGCTATGGTAGAGACAAGGGTTAATAAGGCACCAATCAAAGCCAAAGTAGCTGTCTTTTTTACAGGAGTATATTTCCGAAGGTAAAAAAAAGAGAGTGTCAGGAAAAATTGTACGACAGTAATACTTATTGTCAGTAATCCAATCTGCTGGTCCATGGCGCTTCCATAATGATAGAATATTTTAAAGATAAGATATCCACCAATGAACCGCAAATTATTGATACTGATTCGACTGAATATCTCTTATGTTTCTTTATAAAAGGGAAGGTGGAATGAGATTACCGCAAAACCGGAGGAGAGATCTTCCATGAGAACAAGAATTCTGTCTGCAATTTTCAGCTTTACATTTGTAAAATTCCATATGGCATTGATATCTGTTCCATCCAGTATCCCAGCGACATTCTGAGCCTGTGCAGGCGGTACAGTCAGGATAACCATGGTTGCACCTGTCCTTTTAATCAGCCCGGGGAGATCACCTACTGCTGAGATCTTTACCCCCATCTTTTCCGTGCCTATCTTTTCAGGACTGGCATCGGCAGCTCCCACTATTGTTAAACCATGATTTTTGAGTTCTCCATAGTTCATAAGGGCAGAACCGAGGTTTCCGCAGCCCACAACAATAGCTTTATGCTTTACATTCCAGTTTAAGAAGGACTGAAGTGCAAGAGCCAGCTCTTCCACATTGTATCCGATTCGGGGTTTCCCGATTATACCTGTAACAGCCAGATCTTTCCGAACCTGAATGGGCTCAAGATCCAATTCTTTGGCAATATTAGTTGCAGAGATGATCTGAATACCATCCGAAGAAGCCCGCTTTACAAGGTTCAGATAGGATGGTAGCCTTTTGATTGTAGGGATGCTGGCTATATTTTGCTTAAATTTCTCGTTTATTTTGCTCATTTATTATTCCGTTGATTTATTATCAGAACTGAATTATATACTATTACACTATGAAGAAAATGAAAAGCAAGAAATCATCTATCAGTTCTACTGTTAATCCTCAATATAATTCAGTGCGTGCTGAAAAAGTCGTTCCCGGTGGAGACGGCCTGTTTCGAATAGAGGGAAAAGTCGTTTTTGTTCCGGCTGTGCTGGAAGGGGAAACTGCAGATATTGAACTGGTACAGCAGGGGAAAAAATTCTCCAGAGGACGAGTCCTTCAGCTGCATGAAACCTCTCCCTATCGTGTCGAACCTTTCTGTTCCTATTATGGCCGCTGCGGCGGGTGTAATTTCCAACATATAAGTTATGAGAAACAACTGGAGTTGAAAACCTCTTTTGTAAGAGAGCATTTCAGGAAATTCTCATCCCTGGAACTGGCTGAGGATTTTTACTTTGCTGCATCAGAGCCGAGAGCCTATCGCAACCGAGTGCAGTTTCATAAAGCTGCTGATGGCTGCGGATTTAAAAAGAGAGGTTCTGATTCGGTTATCAAGCTCAAATCCTGTCCCGTTCTCGCTCCCGGTCTGGATAAATTTCTCTCTTCTTCAGAAACCATTAAAAAGGACAGGGAAATATTCTTTGGTACTGACAGTGAATACTGGTCCGGCAGAGAGAGGGAAAATATAAGCATTGAACTCCGGGGAAAGAATATACAATTCAGATCGGACCTTTTTTTCCAGAGTAATCTCTCTCTTCTCCCTGAGATGCTGGATTATATTGTTGAGTTCAGTGATGAATCAAAATCTGATTCGAATCATGCCATGGACCTCTACTGTGGAGTAGGGCTTTTTTCTGTTTTTCTTAAAGAGACCTATAACAAAATTACGGGTATTGAACTGAATCCTGAAACAGAAAGTTATTATGTTAATAATATGAAAGGATCGGATTTCGAGTTTTTCGGACAGTCCCTTGAAGAATGGCTTACGATGCATGAGGGTGAAAAAACCGACTTCATAATCGTTGATCCACCCAGAACAGGACTGTCGCCGGAAGTTCGTCAATTTCTTATCCGTATGAAAGTTCCGGGGCTTGTTTATGTCTCCTGTGATCCTGTCACTCAGGCCAGAGATACAAAAGAGCTTATTGAAGGCGGCTATGAGATTGAGTCGGCCAGAGGGTTTGATTTTTATCCCCAGACTCATCATATGGAAACAGTAGTCAGGTTCAGACATAAATGAGTTTTACTTCCCGGAAATCTCTGCTGCTGGCGGCTGTTTTAATTTTAATTCCAATTTATACAGTCATAAGCTGGGAAACAGCCATAGCAGGTGTGCTTACCACAGCACCAGCTCAGGGAATGGAAGGGAAAATCTACAGTACTGCTGATGACAGGGCTCTGCACTGTCTGGACAGTGACACAGGCAGGGAGTACTGGAGCTACAGACCAGGGCGTAAACTAAAAGGTTTTACAGTCATATCTCCCGACGGCAGTATATTGATTCTCACATCACAGAATGATCTTGTTTCTATCAGTCCCGGTGGGCGTGAGCTCTGGAGAAGGGCTCTGAAGGATGAACCTCTATTGCCTCCTGCCGCCGATCCTTATGGAACAATTTATATACTTACAGGATCAAACAGCATTCTCTGCCTGGACCGTAAGGGCTGCCAGGTCTGGGAAATGGACTGGACCGGGGTTGTTGATAAAATATTTGCAACCCATAAGGCACTCCTTGTCTCAGGACAGGGAGAAACTTCGGTAGTTTTATCAGACGGCACCATGGATTCGGTAATAAATGATGAAATAAAGCATATGGTTTTCTCCGAACCACATCTCTATTGGGAGACACCGGGGGGCGCATGGAAGATCCTGGATATTTCAGATCACAAACTCAAACCCGCCGACTCTCCTCTGGATGAGGGGACAATATATGCGGATGAACATGTCTTAATCACTTATGAAAAGAAAATTATTGCCGGCCGTCAGGACTGGTTTATGGAAGCACTGGAAGCGGGTGAGGATGCCTATGATCCTTTCTATCAGAACGGGAGCAATCCGGGCCGCAGCAGCGCCGTGAGTTCTGTACCAGGTGAAGCGGAAAGGCTGAAAAAGTTTGCCGAAAGAGGGGGCGCTCCCCTGCTGCCTCTTCTCTCGGCTAATCCTGCCTACTTGAATGAAATCCTATCCGAGTTTGAATCAGCACAGAGTTTTCAGGAACTTATTCAAAAGAATCCGGATTACGATCTGGTCCTGCAGGAAATCGTTTCAGACAGTCATGTGGTCTCCTATGATGTCCACAGGGAAAGTCTTGATTCCTACAGCAGGTTCAGAATTTATCGCATCCTCAGCAAATGGGGAAATCTGAAAAGCCGTGAGAGTCTCTTATTTTTAAGCTCTGTGGAAACTGATCCTGACAATCTCTCTCTGCTGCTGGACGGTCTGGGGCGGATCGGACTGGATCGTGACGGCAGAAGCATGCTGGCTCTTAAAAAATCCAGAGCTCGTTACCCCTTGAACAGAACCCTGACTCTTTCTACCGTGCGTAATGCCTCTCTACTTGCTCAGTACAACGGAAATAAATCTATTATCAGCATGATGAATTTCTTTGCAGAATTGCAGCAGGGTGCCCTGGATAAGGCAGTAACAACTCAAATCCGTAAAGAGCTTAGTTCATTTTAAAAAAACCGGCTGAAATTTCAATCATTTGTCTCTATAATATGTGGTAATGACTCAATTTGTAATTTGAATGATTCTTTCCCGGAGGACTCTCTTGAAAAAAATAATACCCTTGTTATTCCTGATAACTTCGACTGTCTTTGTTTTTGGTCAAAGTGTTTCTGAAGATGAACTGAAGAGTGTGGGCGATAGAAAAGGTGAAATCATCTTTGAAAACTATGTCGGTCCTACTGCTCCTGAAGAGTTCAATACAATGGATCAGATCAGCGGGATCGGATCTTTTCTGGCCTCCCAGGATGGAACAGAGATCCAATATGGAAACAAATATAAAATTATTCGTTCCTATCAGCCTGAAATCAAGGAAGGGCTGGATGGTGATATCCTTTTTATCCTTCCCGATGCAGCGGTGGATCATATACGCAACCTCAGATCTATTATTGCGACCTATTTAAAGGCAACCTTTGGATACTCTGACAGCAATGCTGCTGTTCTGGCTGAGTTTGTGACCTATTACAATGCAGTTTATTATAAAAATATTGATCATTACTCCTCGCGGTATAAAGAGGGTGTTTTAAAAAATCTGGAAAAAAATTCTGCAGGACTTTCAACTCATTATTCAGAATGGGCCGGTAAATCACGTATCGTTATTCCTCTTAAATCCGGTGACGGCACAATTCAGAGTTCACTGGATACCTCCACAATCTCTGAGCCTGAAGTCATCGAAGAGATGCAGAAAGAGGATGACAAGGCTCTGGACAGCCGCAAAGAGATGGTTGAAATCAGAGAGGATGAGCTGGATACAAGACAGGAATCTGTTGATGAAGAAAAGAAAGCCGTAGAAGAGAAAGAGACTGCCGTCCAGGAAAAAGAAGAAGTTATAGATCAGCAGCTGGAAGAGAAGAAGGAAGAGCTTGAACAGGTCGATGAAGGATCCCCCGAAGAGCTGGTCATTCAGGAAGAGGTCAAACAGCTTGAAGAAGAAAAAGCGGAAGTAGAAGAAGAGAAGGCCGCCGTTGAAGAAGAAAAGGCAGCGGTTGAGGAGACACAGGAACAGATTGATGACGAGCAGAAAGAAGTCGTCGAAATGAGAGAGGATATTGCCAGGGATGAGAATGAACTTGCCAAAGAAAAGGGAGTTGTTCTCTCAAGCGGTGACCAGGTCCCTCCCGAAGGCTTCTGGTTTATCTTTGTTGATAAATCAGCAGATCCTGCTCCATTCGGTTCTCTGTTGAAAGTTACCAAAACCGGAGAAATCCTGCAGAAATCCGAACTGAACAGCATAAGAGGAACATCCTTTATAGAAGGCGTTGAAGGACTAATCGTTATAGCAGGAAAAAATGAAGAGAACGCCAGAGTCAAAGCCTTGATACTTGATCCCGAAACCCTTGAAGTTGTGAAAGAAGGGGAGAATGAAATTTATCCCGGCAGCTCTATATGGACAGAGGGGGACAATCTATTTATGATTACCCGAAATGAGCAGAACTGGTCTGTCGGCATGTTCTCAAAATCCCTTGATTTACAGAAACTCAGTACGGTCAATGTTCACCCTGATACAGGTCTGGTTTTTGTAGACGGAATTATTCTGGTACAGAGTGATTCAGGCACTGTTAAAGCACTTAAGGCCGACAGTCTTAGTGAAGCGGAAACAACAGAATAAAACTATTTAAGAGGTATTGGAACTAGTATGAAGAATGTCTTTGCAGGAAGAACCATCGGTGTTGTTAATGATCTTTCACGGGATGAGCAGCTCTATCTTTACAGAAAAACGGCTGAGTTGAAAAAGAAATATCTGAATAATGAAGATGTTTCAGAGTTCAGGATTGTTGATCCCGATATGTCTGCATATCTTATCTTCATGGAGAACAGTACAAGGACCAAAGAGTCTTTTAGAAATGCCTGTCAGTTTCATGATATCAAGCTCAATATTTTTGATGCGGGAACATCCTCTTTCGCCAAGCAGGAGAGTTATTCCGACACAATTAAAATGCTTTTCGGATACAGTAAGCGTTCTCTGTTTATCATGAGAACCGGAGAAGAGGGTGTGTGTCACTTTCTTGATGAAGAGCTTGAAGAATATGCCCGTAAGATGAATTACGATAAGGCTGCCTTCCTTAACGGGGGAGATGGAAAACATGAACATCCCACTCAGGAGTTTCTGGATGAGTTCACATTCCTGGAGAAAAAAAACTGGGATAGCAGTGAGATTCATATTGTTCTGACCGGTGATCTGTATCATGGCAGAACCATTCATTCCAAGGTTGACGGACTGGGAGTCTTTGACAAGGTCAAAGTGGATCTTGTTGCACCTGCAGAGCTCTCTATGCCTGATCATTACGAACGCAGAATGGCTGAAAACGGATTTGAAATAAGAAAGTTTGAAACCATTGAAGAATATCTAAATCAGGATGATATAGCCGATATCTGGTATTTTACCCGCCTTCAGCTTGAACGCATGGGTGACAAGGTAAAGGAAAAAGAGCATCAGCTCCGGGAAGCTGTTACATTTCGCAAGGAGTTCCTGGATAAGATTCCTGCAGCTTCCAAGTTCTATCATCCACTCCCCAGGCATAAAGTTTATCCTGTAATTCCCGATTTCCTGGATCATACCAGCTATAACGGGTGGGATGAGCAGAGTGTAAACGGTTTTTTCACCAGAACCATTGAGATCTCAATGTGCGGTGGAAAAATTGGAGCTGATTTTGACGGTGAAGGTCTGCGCAAAGTCAAAAAAGATAAAGTATTTATTGAAAAAGTTGCTGTTACCCGTAAGAGTCGTGTGGAAGACCGCTATAAGATAGGCATCAAGCCCGTGGATAACGGGATAGTCATCGATCATATCAGCTCCGGTGAAGATCAGGAAACAATATGGAATCAGATCGATAAGATCAGACGAATCCTGAAACTTAACTGCCGCAGCTCCCACGGTGTCTTTCACTCCAATGACAGATCAATCTATAAGGGGATCATTTCTCTGCCGGATGTTCTGGAATTAAACGATACTGAAATCAAGAAGCTGGCGGCCATAGCACCCGAATGTACACTGAATATTGTCAAAGAAGCATCTGTACAGGAGAAGTTCAGACTTCATATGCCTCCACAGATCTATAACTTTGAAGAGATCTCCTGTAAGAATGAAAACTGTATCTCCCATCCTGAAAAACATCAGCATGTTAAAACATACTTTCTCAGATCCAACGAATCACGATTTGTTTGTAAATATTGTGAGAAGAGTCATTCCTTCGAGGATATCTGGGATATCTGATTCTTGTAGAAACACCGGTTTCAAGGGATACCTTCGGGTATTTACCGAATAAAAAAAGCTGATCAAGAAGATCAGCTTTTTTTTAGTTTGCCCAGCAAGGCTGGCTAACCCGATCTCTTGAAAGATAGAGAAGACACCCTGATCAGGGGAAGTCAATCCGAATTGCAAGGGCGTTTCTGGTAACGGAAGGGACTGAAGGAAGCAA
>NZ_QQPQ01000057.1 GCF_003346715.1 Oceanispirochaeta sp. M1 | reverse complement strand
ATATTTGAGAAAATTCCACTGGCCAATACTAATCAGGATCTGGAACAATTGCTTCCATGGAACATTGATAAAGAAGAACTCATCCCATAGACGATCAGTCAACACGGGGAGATATTAGCGCTTACGTATATTGGGCATCTTTGTTTTGTTTCACCCCTACTTGTATATATTTTCTCGATAGTAAGGGCTTCGATCATAGTGATCGATCCTCCTGTGTCTCTTTCTCTTTTAGTTTAGGAAATACTCATTCCACAGGTAGAGGTCTTGTACGCTTGGTGTTTATTTTGATTTCATATTTCTATGGAATTAATATGGCAGAACTTTGATCTTTATGAATTGGAAATTTTGGGAATCAAGTGCTGTCAAATACATGAAGTATTGATGATTTTATGAATTAAATGTGAGCGCGTACATTTAAATTTGTTGTAAGAGAATATGTAATTGCATGTGCTGTAGTTGTTTATTATATTAAATATATTAATATTGACGGCTGATTTTTTTGATGATAGTGTTATATGAGAGCGAGATCATTGTAACGAGATGTAGGTAATTGAAGTTAAAATCAAGATGTTTTTGACTTAATTGATCGATAAGCTGGATTCGATAAGACTGTCTTTGCAGTATCTCTATTGATATCACTTGTGACGGTGACTGGCTAAATTGAAAAGACGATATAGGTAAATCTAATTTTATCAACGGAGGAAGCATGGATAAAAAGTGGTTAATTCCCCTTATCTTTTTTATTTTTTTTGTCGGGTGTCGTTTAGAACTCTCCCTGCCTCAAATTGGTGTAGTCGAAAATGAAAAAGCTCTTGCTGGTGTTCTGAGTGACACAAGCTCTGGAAGAGTGGTGTTCTCAGAGACCATTGATACTACTGTAAATTATATAGATTCTGTTGAAACTCAATTTTCTCAAATTAGAACATATGCAGATCACCTATCGGTATGGGAAAACGGAATGGTTGAGAACTATACTGGCCTTAACAGTCATTTTCAGGGCATTCAGAGATTGAAGTCAGGACAATTTATTGTTTTGTCGGGAGGTGATGTAAATATTCCATCATCAAATCTATTTATTGCCAGGCTGGGTTCACGATCTCCCCAGGGGAGATACCGCTCAAATATACTGCAAAATAATATGCCTGATTCTGATGATAAGATAGTGGCTGTCCTTTCTATAGATGATCAAATGTGGCATGCAGGAGGGATCAGTGTCTTAGGAGATGTTCTTGCTGTGCCGCTTGAAGATTCTGATTCAGGAAAAATAATCTTTTACGATGTGACAAATCCCGAAAATCCAGTACTTTTTGATCACTATATCGACAGGCCGACCTCCAAGTCAGGTGCGATTGCTCTAACGAAACTATCAAATGGAAGATTTCTATTGGCAGCATGGAGTGATAGTGACCAGCTGGAAAACCGTATCGATTTTTATTTATCTAATTCTACTGATTTTGATCGAGGATTTAGCAATGATAGTTATTCCACCTGGTTTCATACAGAGGTTCAGGCAGCTAATATACAGGATGCAAATTTCAGCAATTTCCAGACAATAAATTTTATAAACCAATCTGACGGAAAGCTTTTTCTTGCAGGTCTTCACAATACATCCGATGCAGCACCCATTATAAATGGAAGCGATTGGGTAGATTTATATACTGTTGATTTCATAAATGATGACTACCAGACCATCCCTGTGATTACGAAAGTAGCAAATAAACAGTTCTTCTGTGTAGACAACCATGGTAATTTTGATGCTGCAGGGGGTATTTATACTGATTCATTAGGCAGTCTGGGTGTTTATTCTGCCTATTTCTGGAAAGAAGATGATCAGATTCAATTCAGTGAATTCCGATGGGTGGATGACACAATTACTATAATAGATGATGGTTGGATTGAGCTCTATCGGGATAAGAACTTTAGAAATAGCAACATTATTATTGATTATGTAGATAGGAATCATCGCGATTACTCGGATTATAATACCATATCATTTGGAGACAGGGCTTCATCGGCTAAATGGTTGCTTCCGGTTGATTATCAATATCTCCTATTCGAGCATAGTAATTTTAAAGGAAAAATGAAGCAGCTTCTGGGGACAGGGGTGGTTACAGAAATTGATGATCTTGGAGATTTTTATTTTGGGGATATAACTTCATCATCCCATTATTGCCGAATTGTAATTGATGACATATCAGAATCATGGATTGATCTCTTTGAGCATGACACATTTGAAGGACGAAGATTATCCATAACAGCCGGAAGCGGTGGGATATTAGGAAACTATGACAACATTTCTGTTGAGGGTAGTTCTGGATTTAATGATAAGGTCTCATCAGTTAGATATCAGCTTCCAGAAGGTGTTGTTTACAAACTCTATCAGCATTCAAATTATGAAGGGAGCTATATAACTCTGACTGGCAATGGAGAAGTAGAAGAAATTTCTAATCTTAGAGATCTTAGTTTTAGTGATAAAACTTCATCATCAAAATTCAATTTATGAAAGGGAAAGACAATTCTCAAACAATCAAAAAGATTCATTTATTCTTTTAAGTTTACTGATCAAGATTGAGTTTTAATTATTCATATTAATGATTTAAATGAGAGCGCGAATATAATAAGATTTTATGACAAAATTTTTTTATATACTTACGTTGTAATTAATAATGCAATTATTTATGTCAATTGTTGACCAATTTTTTCTATGATGATACTATAAATGAGAGCGCGATCATTTTGTATTAAAGCTTATACACTAAAAGAAAATTAGCTAAATGAATTGGAAAAAAAAGAATCAATATTTGACATACATTTTTGACATGAAAAATCTAATCGATGAGGAGGAAAAGCTATCTAAGGAGACAGTGCATCAGATTGTCCGAAAATCTTTGAGGGAAAGAATTTCTGATGCCGTTTAATACCTACCGACAGAAATGCTGTGTGGGGGGCTATATTATCTGAAACAGCAGGAGTTGAAGATTTCATCATAGATTTATGTCGTCAGATTTGATGATACTTGCTTTACAGATTATCTATAGCCATCACTCAATACTGTGAGATAACCCGAGTATGAGGTCGGAAAATAACCGGTTTCATCATAAGGATATCCTGCAGAGAATCGTACTAAAAGGAGCTAATATTATTATGAGAAAACTATTTCTATGTCTGCTGGTTGCAGTCACATCAGCTGCCGTCTATGCCGCTGGAACTCAGGAAAAAGAAGGTGACAGTGTAGTGGTTTATGCTGCACTTGATGAAAAAACTGCAAACGATCTGTGTGCGGCATTTGAAGCGAAAACAGGTATTAAAGCTGAACTTGCTCTTCAGGTTGAACAAGCCGGGAGTATTACCGGACGAATCAAAACGGAAGCAAATGCTCCTCGAGCGGATGTTTTTATCGGGGGAAACAGTAATTATCATACTGATCTTGCCAATAACAACCTTCTGGAAGCCTACAGGTCGCCCATTATTGAAGAAGTGGGAATCTCTTCAGATTTCATGGATGCTACAAATTACTGGACAGGTTGGTATCTTGGTGCCCTCTGTATTATCTATAACACAGAGAGATATGAGAAAGAGATTTCTCCCCTGGGTATTGAACCTCCTTTAAAATGGAATGACCTCCTGAATCCCATCTATGAGGGGGAAGTCATTGCCTCAAACCCTGCTACTACCGGCGGTGCTTTTCTAATGATGGCAGCTCAGATCTTCAGATTGGGAAGTGAAGATAAGGGATTTGAGTTTATTGAACAGCTTCATCCGAATGTTGCCCAGTATACAAAAGGTGGAAATGGATCAATCCCTCTTGTTAGTCAGGGTGAAGCAATCGTTGGCTTTTCCTGGGGCCATGATACTTTGAAACAGCAGATCCAGGGTGACTTGCCTATCACTATAGTTTTTCCTGAGGATACAGGTTTTGAAATCGGTGCGGCATCAATCATTAAGGGAGCGTCAAACCTTGAAAATGCTCAGAAGTTTATCGACTTCCTTCTTTCTGCAGAAGCTGGAAAAATTAATGCAACGAACGGTTACCGATACCCAGTAAGAACAGGAGTTGAACTACCTCAGGGTGTCCCTGCATTCGAAACACTCAATTTTGCTGAATGGGATCTTGAGATGGCTGCTTTTAATACTGATGCATGGAAGAAAAAATGGGCTTCTATCACAGGTAAATAGTTATATCCGCAGGGGGAGTTCTCCCCCTGCCTCTTTTATACTTTTACGGAGTTTATTTTAATGAAAAAAATTTTTAAAGATCCAATTTTGTTGTCTATGTTTGTCTTTATTTCTATCTCATTGTCTGTCTTTGTGATCTATCCACTAGTGAATGTATTTATATTTCCTGATGTCAAGGATTATCTGAAGGTATTTGCAGATATGAGATACAGGAAAGCGGCTTTAAACAGCCTGTTAGTGATGATTCTATCGACATCTACGGCAACATTATTTGGATTCATCTATGCGTATGGCATTGTTAAGACCGATATTCCATTTAAGAGATTCTTTAAGATAGTATCTATACTACCTCTTTTTTCACCCCCTTTTATGGTTGCATTTAGTTACCTGATGCTTTTCGGAAAAAATGGGCTTATTACCTATGGACTCTTCGGAATGAGATTATCCATACTTGGTTGGCATGGTTTATGGTTGGCACAGACCATTGCCTTTTTTCCTGTTGCTGCAATGTCTATTGAGGGTGTTCTGAGGTCTATCTCTCCAAGCATCGAGTATGCCGGTAGAAATCTCGGAGCTGATGGTTTTAAACTTTTTAGAACAATCACATTACCTCTTTCAACACCGGGAATTGCTGGTGCTGCTCTTCTAGTTTCAATTTTGGTGCTTGCAGACTTTGGCAATCCCATTATGATTTCCGGTGATTTTTCGGTACTTGCAACTGAAGCCTGGATGAGGGTCGAAGGATGGGGTGATGTAGCAGGAGCCGCAGTAATTTCGGTGATGCTTCTAATACCGTCGATTCTGATCTTCAGTTTTCAACGATTTTGGGTTCAGAGAAGATCTTATGTCACAATAACTGGGAAAATCGTGAATATTAAACAGAAACCTACTATATGGTATGCAAAAATTCTATTTTTAATATTCTGTTCATTCATTGCCATAATGATATTGCTTGTCTATATAGGAATTATTCTTGGTGCCTTTGTCAAAGGATGGGGATACGACTGGACATTAACTATGAAGTGGTTTTTGGATGTATTTCATAGGGGGCGAGAGCTCTTCAACAGTATCACATATGCAATTACCGCAGGTTGTCTCAGTGCGCTTTTTGCTATTATATCTGCCTATCTTGTCAGTAGAAATAAGGGAATTGTAACAAAATTTATAGATTTTGCTGCCATATTGCCGGCAGCGCTCCCTGGTATCTTTATTGGTATCGGCTACTCGATATCTTTTACCAGAGCACCTATTGATATGTATGGAACAGCGGCAATTGTAATCCTTGCAATGATCTTCTGGAACATCTCAATGGGATATCAGACAGGGCTCAATTCTTTTAAACAGATTTCTATCTCTCTTAGTGAAGCAGCTTCAAATCTTGGCGCAAATCAGTTCAAAATATTCTGGCAGATTGAGGCTCCTCTTGTAAAAAGTTCATTTATATCGGCTTTTATTGTTTCTTTTATCAGGTCAATTACAACCTTGAGTGTAATCGTATTTCTTGCGACATCAAAAAATAAAGTTTCAACATTTACAATTATGAACTTTGTCAGTGACGGCTATTTTGGAAAAGCAGCAGCTTTAACTACTGTTCTTCTGGCATTATCGCTTCTCGTTCTTGGTGCTGGGCAGAAAATTGCCGGTAAAAAAATTAACCTTTTTGATTAAATATTGGAGTTAAAAAAATGATTGATAAACATCTTGTGATAAATAAACTATATAAGAGCTTTGGTAAAACAGAAGTGCTTAATGATATAAATTTGGAAATTGAGAAGGGGCTATTTACCACTTTTCTCGGACCGTCAGGTTGCGGGAAAACAACATTGTTGCGAACAATAGCTGGCTTTTATGATGTTCAGAAAGGTGCCGTTTATATCGGGGGGAATCTGATTAACGATGTACCGACACATCTCAGGAATACAACAATGGTCTTTCAGGATTATGCTCTTTTTCCCCATATGAGTGTACGGGATAATATCTGTTACGGCCTCAAAATTAAAAAAATGAAGGAAAGCCAGATAAAATCGCAACTTAAAAAAACCGTCTCCTATCTAGATATTGAAAGTCTTCTTGATAGGTTTCCTTCGCAGTTGTCTGGTGGGCAACAACAGCGGGTTGCACTTGCAAGAGCTCTGGTCATGGAACCGGACGTTCTACTTTTAGATGAACCCCTCTCTAATCTCGATGCAAAACTCAGAATGACAATAAGGGCGGAATTGAGACAGCTTCAGAAAAAATTAGGAATAACTACGATCTATGTTACACATGACCAGGGGGAAGCTCTTGCTCTATCAGATAAGATTGCAGTCATGAATAAAGGAAAGATTCTGCAGTATGGTACATCACAGGAAATATATTTTACACCTACTGATGAGTTCACTGCAAAGTTTATAGGTACGACTAACATCCTTATTGGTTCTGTTTCCCAGGAGGGTAAAAAAGCCATGTTCAGGAAAGATGAGTATCACATTGAAATTTCAGATAAATATAAACCAGGCTCGGGGAAATTGTGTATCAGACCTGAAATGGTCAGTATCAGTGAACAGGATGAGGGTAAAGTAAATACATTTAAAGGTGAAATCATTCATTATATTTTTGAAGGGGCCTACATTCGCTACTGGATCAAATCCCTGGGTATTACCTTTATTGTCGATCAATATAATCCAGGATATCAGGGAATCCTTGAGGGAGAAATCTTTATATCTCTGGACCCGCATAAGCTCCATGTACTGCAGGAAAATAAAGCTTGAATCTATGATGGAAGTCCGGGGTGCAATGTGAATAATCCCGGTCATATCTCTGTTTTGTTTAATTAAAGAAGTAGTATATGAAGCTAGAATTTTTAAATCTTCATACTTTTAAATCTGGGGAGCTATTCGATAGCTACCCCTGGTTTGGAATGCTGAAGGAATTAATTGAGAATGATTCTCATCACTTATATGACAGTGTTTTCAACCATACCGTGAATGTTACTTTAAGTGTTGAATCTCTAATCTCTGATAATCAGATCTATTCTGAATATTTCAACAGAAAAGTTCACAGGAATTCCAGGAAAAGACTTCTTGTAATTTCTGCGCTTTTTCATGATAGCGGAAAAAGTAGAACCTATTCAGCTGTAGAAAATCAAACTTTCTGCAGGGGACACGAAGAAGTAAGTTGTGTCATAGCCAATGATATTTTAGATAAAATTGATATGTCTGAAACTGAGAAAAGCTATATTAGCAATATTATCAAATATCACGGAAAACTGTTTCCAATTCTGGAAGTAGACAATAAAAGTCTTGAGCAGGATTTCTGTAAAATTGAAGATGATTTGGACTGTTTTCCCGATCTCTACCTTTTTGTTTTAGCTGATATTAATGGTTCTCAGTTAAAAGATAAGAATCCCGTTAAATACAAATTTATAACGGATTATATCCGTTCAAGACTAACTAAACAAATTTTAAAATTAAATTCAGGAGTATTGAAACATGTTTGATATTGTGATGATTGGGCATCTAACAAAAGATATATTTAAAGTAAAAAAATGTGAACATACAATGCCAGGTGGTGCTGTTTACTATTCTTCAATTTCCGCGACTTCAAGCGGAGCTAAAGTTATGGTAATTACCAGGATTGCTTTAGAGGACACCGAGTCATTGTCTGAAATGATAAAAAAGGGTGTTTCTGTCTCCAATCTTGGTTCAAAGAAGACAGTCACCATGAATCTGGATTATTCAGATGATATGGAAACCAGAGAAATCACCGTTTCTGATCTTGCAGACCCTTTTTTATTGGAAGACGTCAAAGGAATTAATGGTACCATTTTCCATCTTGCAGGTCTAATCAGAGGAGACTTCCCCGATATTATGATCAGTCACCTTGCATCAAGTGGCCATGTCGCTCTTGATGTTCAATCTGTTCTTCGATGTGAGAAAGATACAATCCTTTCATTTAGGGACTGGCCAGAAAAAGAAAAATACATGCCCTATATCACTTATTTGAAGACTGATGCAGCAGAAGCGGAAATTCTTACAGGAACAACTGACCGGTTTGAAGCCGCAAAAATTCTGTATGGTTGGGGAGCAAAAGAGGTCCTCATTACACATATGTCTGAACTCATAGTTTATGACGGTAATTTTCATAGGTTTCCATTTACCATGAAAAGCATGGTGGGAAGATCCGGTCGAGGTGATACTTGTTTTGCTGCATATCTTTCATGGAGGTTAAAGCACAATGTAAATGAGTCGGCAGAGTACGCTGCCGCTTTAACCAGTCTGAAAATGGAGAAATCAGGTGCCTATCAGGGAACTTTTCAAGATGTACAAAGGAGTATAAATCCAGGTTCTTGATTTAATAAAAGGAGTGTTTCTGTGAGTATCTGGAATATCTTTTCTTTATTTGGCGGCTTGGCTATATTCCTTTTTGGGATGATGGAAATGAATAAGCATTTGACTGACCATACTGTTCATCATCTGGTCGGTGTGGATGGTATACGTCATCTGGATTCATTACTGAATATATTGTCAACCTTGACGAACAACCGTTGCAACTTCTTGATCATGCACAACTAGAAAGGCCTATCAGGAAATCAGGTTAAGATCATAAAATTGACTATGAATACAAACGAAGAGGTTCTGCGATTATTTTTGTGCTGTCGAACCTAAAGCTGGTAGATATTTTGTCTATGTATCGAAGCAATAAAAAAGGAAAAGACTATGCAAAAGTTATCTATAGAATGGTCAGAATTTATCCGTGGACCAAAACATCCATTTGCTTATGGACATGTATTACACTCATTCCATGAAATCAATGAGCAGATGATATGGAGAAGAGGAAGAGCGAGAGATTTGTGGACACTTTGCTGTTCATTACACTCCTAAATATGCCAGTTATTTGGATTAAGCTGAAATTGAAATTGTAATTAAGAGTAGGCAGTGTCTGGGAGTAAAGATATTTCCCAATAATGAAATATAGATAAAAATGTAAATACTTGGAAAAAAGAATGTTCAGTTCTATTGGAAATTCTCCTTCCAGAAGGTAAAAATGAAGTTCCAGCTGAATGATTAAAATTCAGCTGGTCATGGCACTAGTTGTTTCCTCGGAATTCAGACGGAAAACACTAATGCTCTGTTCACCCAGAATGTTCAGATATTTATCCTCTTCTTCCGATGTGCATGTAATAATGCGGACATTTTTTCCGGACCTTGTAGCTGCAATGGAAGAATAGATGACAGGTCAACATCTAAAATGCTATTCATTAACTTTATATATTGTGATATTTCTAGAAATATGACCTAAAAGTGTTCTATCAAATTTTATTTGTTACTCCTGCTTCTATTCATTTCTGAGACTCAATAGTTTCTGCCATGAGATCGGTCATTGACCGGTCTTCATTCTGCATTCTCCATCTAAGGAGTTTCCTGCTGTACTCCCACATGAGGGGAATCATTTTTTCCTGTTCAGAAAGGTTTTCCAGTTCTCCGGGATCTGTCTGAAGATCGAAGAATAATGGCCGATAATCGGGATCGGCAAACTCAACATATTTATAATTCCGGTCTTTTACTATCCAGAGAAGTCTTTTCTCATCTCCCGTTACCAGTTTTAATGGTTCACTGTAATCAAATTCACTGAAAACACTCTTATTACGTGGCTCACCACAGGTTCCGTCGAGATAGGAAATCAGGCTTCTCCCCTGTACTCTGGCGGGTATTTTCATTCCAAGTATATCGAGAAGAGTTGGGACAATATCCACAGAAGATACCAGGTCGTTGACGATGGTGTTTCTGGAGCACTGAAATTCTCCGGAAGGATCACGGATTATAAGAGGGACTTGTAATGCACTGTCAAAATAATGCCCTTTATCATTCATCCAGTGGTCTCCGTTATAGGCACCGTGATCGGAAGTGAAAATTATCAAGGTATTGGCCCATTGATCTGTTTCCTTTAAAGTTTCAAAGAGACGATTTAGATTATCATCAACTTCACTGACCATTCCGTGATACAGAGCCCTCTGCTCTTTCCAGTAAGGATTTACTTCTTCATTATCCTGCTTCATCATTTTTCTTAGATAGGGATGACCATGAGATAACTCCTCCTCACTGCGGAAGGGGGGGACCATCTCCTGCGGATCATATTTATCATGGTATGGCTCGGGACATATTTCCGGCGCATGGGGTTTGTATATATTAAGGTTTAAGGTCCATGCTTCCCCACTGCTATTCCGCTTGACAAAATCTATAGCCCGATCGGTGATAAAGAAAGTCTCACTCTCTTCTCTTTCATAAACTGCGGGATAGGTTCTCTCCCATCGGTCTCCCGATCCTTCAGAAGGGACACACCACGCCCTGAGTCCCTTTTTACTTAAATCGTCTCTCCCGTATCCCCGGGATACCAGATATTCTTCATATTCAGGGCTATAGGACTCGTGATAAAGTTCAGTATCAAAACCGGGCAGTGTATTGTGATAGGAAAATGTAAAACGCCTTTCATCATCTTCCGGCAGGATTGAAGGGTCAATCGAATAGTCGTGATTTCCTATAAGCACCGGTCGCCGTCCCGTTTCCCTTAACCAGGCCCCCCAGTTCTCCCCGGCTTTTACAAGGGGAACTTCATTTCTGATAGATCTGTTGCGGTGCAGATAAGTTCCCGTCATCAGACATGCTCGGCTGGGACCGCAGGGTGATGCCTGAATTGTGCAGGATTTGAATAAAACACCTTCTGCAGCCAATCCGTCTAATGCGGGAGTCTCAACAAACCTGTTCCCGTAACAGGACAGAGCATCTGCCCGTAACTGGTCGACAATAATAAAAAGGATATTTTTATCTCTATTCATAAGCATTCATCTTTTTTCCCGTCGCCACTTTCTCCTGTCGGGGAGAGCGTTTTATATCTATGAAAATTGCCGCGGCACCGATACAGGCGCTGAAACACCAGATCAACAGCATGGAATTCCAACCAAAGGTCTGAACAACGAGGCCTGTAATCACAGAAGCGGCTCCGGCAGCAAGATAGGAGGAGAAATCCAGAAATCCAGCAATTGTTGAAACAGCTCCGATCCGGGCATAATTCATGGGGATGACTCCTAGCAAAAGAGTATTTGCCCCGTACATGAAAGCCGATGTCAGTGCCAGAAAGACCAGTCCGAAATAGAGGGAACTGCGCCCGACCAGGATAAGAGATGTGAGAGAAATAATCGTCAATGTAAGGAGCAGAAGTATCGCCTTCCTTTCACTGTTCTCCAACAGGGAATTCAACCAGGAAGCGAGAAACATTCCCCCCAGATTGGTCAGAGGAATAATCAGAATTGCTTTAACTGTCGTTTCCATCGACAGATCCCATTGCTCGAGAATGAATGTAGGCCCCCATAAACTGATTCCGTCTTTAATAATTCCCTGGGCGAAACAGGCCAGTACAATTAAACCCAACCGGGACTTCAACAGAAGGGGAATAAAAGAATCTTTCCGAGAATCCTCCTGTCGGGCCACATGTGTATTGGGACTGACCAGCCCTAGATCTTCAGGTCTCTCACGAAGAAATATCAGCCAGACAAGTGAAAAGCAGCCTATTACAATACCCGGAACCAGAAATGCACTTCTCCATCCCGAAGTCGCAACCAGATGTCCCGACAAGCCCCATGCGAGGAGAAATCCCCCAACCATGGAAGTGGACACCCCTATGGCTACAGCGGCTCTTTTCTTATAGGAGAACCAATGAGAGAGAGTTTTGATGATAGGTCCCCAGAGCATGGATTGAAAATACCCGTTTATTCCCCAGAGCAGCAGCATGAGGGGAACCGAACCTGCCAGTCCGAAGAAGATATTGGCCAGGGCGGTGACGAACAGTCCGGCGAAAATGAAAGGACGGGAGGGAAAACTATCACCGAGCCTTCCGTTTACCAGCTGTCCCGTGCCGTAAATCCAGAAGAAAATTGTTCCTATCAGACCAAGACCGGCTTTCGACAAACCCAGATCGCTTTCAATATCTGGTAGTGCAACTGATAGATTGACACGGCCGAAATAGATTAAGGCATAAGCGAGCCAGCAGAGAGTAAATGTAATGAACTGCCTGCGGACCAGCGATGATATTCTAACCATAAAATAGCTCCTTTCCATCATGACGGAGAATATTATACTTCTTGATCTTATTACCTATCTTCCAACTAACGGGTGTTGTAGAGGCTGTCCAGTTAAGCGGTTCTGCAGGCTCCTGTATTTGAGCTGCCTTACTGAAGGCTTTTTTTAGGTCTCTTCTAATTTCCGCAGTCAGCGATTTTGGATCGGCAGAAACGAAGAGAGGAGTTCCGCTGTCTGCTAGAAGACGGAGCCATTCTCTGTTTAGTTCCCAGGGTATCTGTCCGTCAATTCCGACGCAGTCGGCATCAATATGGTAAAATGTGCTGTGCTGTCCCATTCGGTGAGATAAGGCATTTATTCCATACCTGCGAGTCTTTTCCCATGAGAAACTGCTTGTATCTTCACCTGTACGCTGTATGGGAATAATACCTGCGGCAAGATGTGTTAGAGTATTGCACCCTATGACCAGAGCTTTACCTGCAGCGTCGCCGATAGCAGAATAAAAATTCTTGACAATCTCCGCCGTTGTCAGCGTCCTATCAGCAAATGGGACTGATGGCTCATCCAAAACAGAACCAGTTAGAGATCCGATGGTATTTGCCATATCTAGAGATCTTTTATTAAAATGAGTCAAACGATTTCCAAACTGATTTCCATAGGTGCCGAAGATATCTCTTGTAGAAAAATCATGTTTTATCATCTGGAAACCCCAGTTATCTGTCAGCCGGCCTGTATCATCGGCTATATGCTGAAGAACTTCTGGAATACTAGGATCGAGCTGATATCCCCCCTGAGGTTCATAAAATCTCCGCCAGGAAAAAGGTAACTTTTCTACAGTCTGTAATGGACGGAACCATATACCGGGACGAACTCCTTCTGATTTCATGTTCTCTGCAAGAGTATGCATCTCGGGGAAAAAATTATTCCCCCGGTCCCATGGTCCGCCATTATAATCACCATAATAACTACAGGACTGCCAGCCGTTATCTATAACCATATAGGGTCTGTTCTCTGATTCACTTAATTGAGAAATCACAGTGGAGTCATGTAGGATTTCTTCTCTGCTCGATGTTATCCCATATGTGTAATACCAGTTATTGCCTCCATAAATAGCATGATCGGGGAGCTTGGGATCACAACAGAGCATTTCGCAAAAATTTCTATGTGCTCTATATGATGAAATCCCATCTCTTCCGGCCATGACTTTTATCACTGCAGCTTCCAGTTTCCGGTTTCCGAGAAGAACCGGTTCTGTTCCGTTGCGGACATCCAGAAACAGGGAAACACCCTCTTCATCAACCCGCCAGAAACACATAGCGGAAGGACCGGTTTCGACACCGATACCATGGGTAATACCCGATGATAGAACAAGAAAATACCATGGGAGATTTTTTTCGGGACGAATACCGGCCCATTCAAGATCACCATAAGAACGTTCCCACTGATCGCCTAAAACAAGACTTCCGGGAGAATGCTCTCCATTCCATCTCAAATAAACTCGTTTTAAACCTTTATTGCCAGTCTGAAGCAATAACCTAGAACTGTTGTTTTTTTCACTAATAGTTAGAGAGCTATCACCGGCAATCCACTCGTTATTATTATTCTCTGCAGATAACCACTCTTCATCTTCCTGGATTCTTACTGAGTCAGGGCAGCTTAATATTTTCAGATAATTCATCATGGATAAAACCTAGTTATTTTCTATTAACTGACCTAGAGATAGTTGTGAGGTTAATATGGATATATGTGTTCTATTTATCCAGTGAGCTTGGAATTACTCACGTACATCCATAGGAAACAACAATTATCCTTCTCGTTCATTCGGGATTATTGAAGTATAGTTCCTTATGAACCTCCAAAAAATAAAAGTATATCAATTCTGGATTCTCTCTTATCTGTTAACACTGCTTCTCCCTTTAATATTATTATTCTTTTCATTCATTACGAGTGAGATCTACTGGAGAAAAGATGTAAAAGAGTTCTATTATACTGCAGGAAAGACCTTTTCAAAAATGTCCGATGAAATGTTCAGAAAAATTGATATGTTTGAGCTTGAATTAGGTTGGGATTCAAGGGCGACAAAACTGAGTAATTCTTCTGAATGGAATACAGAAAATATATATGAATCTCTGGAACTGCAGGGATTATTAAAAAATAGCTTAATCACACGGTCTTTTCTTATTGGTATCGCAATCCATTTTCCGGAACATGAGAAAGTACTGACAGATAAAGGCCTTTATAATGAATGGGAGTTTACCAGGTTATACCCCCTGCTGGATAAAGAGAATACATCTTTTTTTTTGAACAATCTGAATATGAATGAAGGGGGACGAAAACTTTTCAGGTTATCGTCAACTTCGGGAAATACAGTTTCTCCCCTTGTTCTTGTTCTTGTTCGAGGATTTCCTTTAAATAATAAAAGTAAGCCGAACATGGTTATTATCAGCTTTTTAAATGAGGATCTATGGAAGGATACATTCCTTAATCAAATACCTGGAAATCCTTTTTCAGGAGAATTCCGGCTAAGCGATAATAATGAGGTGCTACTTTCTTTCTCAACAAATAAGATCCCCGGTAAATTGTCAAAGGTCTTGGAATTTCCATCTACGGTTCTACCGGGATATTATAAGTACAGATTTCCCACTCTGAGTAATTATGGTAACTACAAATGGGCTAGAATAATTGGTATCATCGCGTTTTTTATTAGCTTAACAAGCGGATTGCTTTTTGTTAGATTCTTTATAAAGAGGAATCTCAATCAATTTCAGCCGATTTTGTCAATGATATCACCGGCTGAACAACTTCCTGCAGAAATAGAATCTACAATCAGAAATCTCTTAGAAAAAGAAAAAACTTTAACCGGGCAATTAGATAAACAGAATATTCTGGATTACCTTTGCGCCAATAGTTCTGAATTACCACCAGATGTGCAGAATCTATTGCTATATAAATATTATCTGGTCATTATATGGCCCGGAATAAAGCCTATTGATATTTCAAATATAGAAAAAGATAGAATAATCATTTGGAATCATTACAATGGCAGAGAATCTATGCTTCTCTGGAATGGAAATGCCGAAGAAATAATCACCGATAAGGATATACTGACAAAATTCTTTACAGGAATGAACAGACCTTTTGGAATCAGTTCTTCTGTCGATTCTTTTAAAATGTTGCCTGATGCGAAAAGAGAAGCAGAAAATCAAATGGAATATTATCGATTCTTCAATTACAGAGATACAAGTCCAGAAATGGCATTCTCTAAATTAAAATCACCAATATTACTTTTAAACATATGGCGGCATACTAAATCGGGAGAGTGGAGTTCTGCAAGAAAAGATACTGCTGATTATATCGAAAAAATCAAAGAGGAACATCTAAATACAGAAATTGCATATCTGCAGGTATATGCTTTATTCTCCACTATCGTTGATGCTTTAGGTCAATTGAAAAATAGTAATTATAGGGACTTCTATAATAAAATACTCAATTTACCGGCAGAATTCGAAGAAAATAAAATCTTGTCTATGGTCGATAAGCGTCTTTCGATTCTTTTTAAGGAGCTGGAACAAAATTATATAGAGGAAGAGGGGCAATCCGGACCATGGACAATTAAAGTGATGGATTATATGAAAAGTCATTTCTCAGATATAAACCTTTCAGTACAATCAATGGCCGAAGACCTTGAGACTACGTCATCATATCTATCATCAATATTCCGCAAAGAATCAAATTCAGGTCTACTTGATTATATTCATATGGAACGCCTTAAACAAAGTATTCCACTATTGAATGACAAGAAAAAAAAATTAAAACAAATTGCAAAAGCAGTTGGTTTTGCCAGTTCAAATGCCTATATCCGTTCATTCAGAAAATATACTGGCCTGACACCTGGGGCATTCAGGTCTCTTTCTGGAGATGAAAAATGGGCGATAAACAAAAAAATGGAAGATTCTCCTCCTTTTAACAGCTGATAAGAGCTGTTTTACAGATAAGTTTATTCAAAATAAAAAGACTTCCAATAATTAGCTATATTTTCCTGAGTCTCCTCCATCCATATTTAGGACAAAATATAAGGAGGATCTTCATATGAAAAAGATCATTACATTGGGAATCTTATTTACCATGGCATTCAGTTCACTTTATGCATCAGGAGAACAGGATTCAAAATCTGAGGAAAAAATCAGTATTACCTATGCTTTCTGGAGTGCAGATCAGGAACCGGCCATGGAGGCTATCAGAGATGAGTTTCAAAAGGAAAATCCAAACATTGAAGTAACCTTTGAAATTACTCCATGGGGTGAGTACTGGACCAAACTAGAAGCTTCTGCAATGGGTGGCGCCATGCCCGATGTATTCTGGATGCATGCAAACCGGTTTGCCAATTATGTGACTAATGATGTTCTGATGGATCTGAGCAAACTGAATGTTGATTTTAACGATTACAAAGATGAAATACTTGGACTGTATGCATACAAGAATGGCTACTATGCAGTTCCCAAGGATTTTGATGTTGTAGGTCTTTTCTACAATAAAGATCTCTTTGACAATGCCGGATTGACATATCCCAATGAATCATGGACATGGGACAATCTGGTTTCCTCAGCCAAAATTCTTAATAATCCCGAAGACGGTGTTTTCGGATTCGCCGCTCCCGATACAAACCACCAGGGTTATTTCAGTGTTATCTATCAGAATGAAGGTTCTGTCTTGAATAGAGAAGCCGGAGTTTCGCATATGGGTGACAAGGCAACAATTGAAGCAGTTCAATTCTGGAGAGATTTCATTGAAAAACATGAAGTTTCCCCGACACAGGAGCAGCTTGCCGATACTGATGCACAAACTCTTTTCACTTCAGGAAAAGTGGCTATGTTATTTCTCGGTTCATGGAAACTCGGCGGTCTCTCAGCAAATGAACAGATTAAAGATAAATTTGATGTCGCTGTTCTGCCGAAGGGAAAAACAGAAGCCACAATTATGAACGGACTGGGATATTCAGGTTCTGCAGCTACAGAACATCCCGAAGCGGTAAAAGCTTTTATTTCATTTCTGGGTTCTGAAAGAGCAGCCGTACTTCAGGGTGAATACGGTGCTGCAATACCGGCTTTCAAAGGTCAGGAGACATCTTGGCTACAGACTTTTCCCCAGTACAATGTCTCCAGTTTTCTGGAAATGGCGGGATACGGAATAGCCCTGCCGACATCACTTTCAAAATCTAAATGGGAGCCTGTTATGGAATCCTACATGAGAAAAGCTCAGGCCGGGCAGATATCAATAGAGAAAGCCTGTCAGGCAATAGCAGAAGAAATGAATGTTTATCTGAGTCAGGAATAATCATTCTATAAATCAGGGAATACTCCTCTCGGAGATTTCCTTTTGCAGCCGGAATAGCTCATTCCGGCTGATTTATTGATAAAGGAATTCTAATGAAGAATAAAGACTGGATATGGGGTTATCTATTAATATTACCCACCGTTGCCGGTTTAATAATACTGAATATCTACCCGATTGGTAGAACGTTTTTTATGAGTTTTACTCAATCTTCTGGATTTGGAAAATTCAAATGGATCGGGTTGGCAAATTACAAAAGATTGGCAGGTGATACATTAGTGTGGGAGTCTGTCGGAAATACGCTGCTTTTCACGGTTATTTACGTTTCAATAGGCTTAGTACTTGGAGTTATTATTGCTGGTTTGATAATTTCAGTAAAAAGAGGTCAGAAAATATTCAGAACAATTTATTTTATACCTCTTGTTGTAGCACCTGCTGCAGTTGCAATCCTGTGGCGCTGGTTATTCAATGCCGATTATGGATTAATCAATTATCTTTTCTCACTTATTAATATTGCAGGTCCCCGCTGGCTGACAACACCGGGTTTGTCAATTACCTCGATTTCAATGGTAGCTATATGGAGTGAACTAGGATACAGCATGGTAATTCTGATGGCCGGTTTACAGGATATTCCAGAATCATATTATGAAGCTGCACATATTGATGGAGCATCGGAAGTCAGGAAGTTTATATCAATTTCTCTCCCCCTTTTAACTCCCTCTCTATTCTTTTTAATGGTAACCAACATCATGAAAGCAGTTAAGCAATTTGACCTGGTATATATGATGATCGATAAAATGAATCCTGCACTGGAAAAGACACAGACACTACTCTACTTATTTTATGGATTTGCCTTTGAGCGCAATGAGAAAGGATATGCCTCATCAATTGTATTACTAGCTTTTATCATAATAATGATTATTACATTTTTACAATTCCAGGCACAGAAAAGGTGGGTTCATTATGAATAAAGCTCTAACTAAATCACATAAATCGGCCATTATTGTTCTCTCGATCGGCGCCGTAGTAATGGTGTTTCCATTCATATGGATGATATTGAGTTCATTAAAATCTTATGGTGAGGCAATCAGTATTCCCTTAACGATAATCCCCAATGTCTGGAGATTTGATAATTATTTAAAAGCAATGAAATTATTGCCCTTTTCCTATTTGTATTTCAATACAGCCATGATGATTCTCGGCCGATGTCTTTTTGCGTATTTTCTTTGTTCCATGGCGGGATACTCATTTGCAAGAATTAAATACCCGGGAAGGAATTTCTTATTCAGCCTTGTACTGATCCAAATGATGGTTCCATCACAGGTATTTATCATTCCACAATATCTGATGGTATTAAAGCTGAATTGGATTAATACAATTCCCGCTTTAATTTTCCCCGGATTTGTGAGTGCTTTCGGAACATTTCTGTTGCGTCAGTTCTATATGACAGCGCCATCTTCTCTGGAGGAAGCAGCTATTATTGACGGTGCAAACAGATGGAAGATATACTGGCACATAATGCTGCCTCTCGCAAAAAACTCACTTATGGCTCTCAGCATTTTTACGGCACTTTTTGCCTGGAAGGATCTGATGTGGCCCATAATAGTTAATACATCAATAGGAAAACTGACTCTCTCCGCCGGTTTAGCAAATCTGCAGGGGCAATATGATACAAATATACCGGTAGTGCTCGCGGGCAGCGTAATTGCAACTCTTCCGATGATAGTGATATTTTTATCTTTTCAACAGCATTTTGTTCAGGGAATAGCTTTCACCGGAACCAAGGAGTAAAATTCTTTGAAACCTGCATACTTTATTTCTATTGTATTTCTGACATTCATTCTTTCGGGCTGCAGAGAAATTGTAGAAGATGAGACCGTCCCGCTGACCTACTGGGTGGAACTTCATCCCGAAGCTGCTAAAATAATGAAAAGTTATAATGAAAATGAAGCCTATAAAGCCATGCAGGAAAAATTGGAAATACCTGTACATTTTATCCATCCTCCCCTGAAGCAGAAAAAGGAACAGTTCAAGCTTCTTCTGACATCGGAAAATCTTCCCGATATAATTGGTAGTATAGATCATCTCGGAGGGTATCCGGGGGGACCGGATAAAGCCATTTCCGATGGAGTTTTTATCAGATTGAACGAATTGATTGAGGCATATGCGCCCAACTATCAGAAAATACTGGAAGAAAATCCTGAATTTAAAAAAACTGTAATGACTCCCGAAGGTAATATCTATTCTTTTAATATGACTATGATAGACCCTTCTTCTCCCTGGCAGGGGATGGTTATCAGGAGTGATTGGCTCAACCTTCTCAACCATACCGTTCCGGAGACTATAAGTGAATGGGAGACTGTACTTACAGATTTCAAAGAGAAACTCAATGTTGAAATTCCACTGAATGTTCAATTCGATAATGCTCTGTTTCGTTCCCAGGTTTTCCTGGGAGCATGGGATACGGGATTCGGCTGGCTGAACAGGAAGGGAGAGGCGCGCTGGGGACCCGCAACGGCTGAGTATAAAGAGTTTCTGAAGACATTTAAAAGGTGGTATGAAAAAGGATTGCTTGATCCGGAATTTGCAATTCGTCATGATGACAGCATCGAGAGATCAATGATTACAGGCAGAATGGGAGCATGCAATGTTTATTACGCCTGGTTTGATACATTTTTGAAATCAAATGAAGACGATTCTCGCTACAATCTATCCGGCACTCCCTATCCGGTCCTGTACAAAGGTCAGTCTTTACACTTAAGCCATAATCTGCCCCAAAACCAGAATAATAACACTGTTATAACTTCATCCTGTGAAAATGTTGAAGAAGCCGTTCGCTTTCTCGATTACGGCTATAGCAGGGAGGGATCATATTTACTGACTTACGGTCTAGAAAATGTCAGTTATGATATTGTAGAAGGTTTCCCCTACTATAGCGAGCTGATGCTGAATAACAGTGATGATATTCCCTATAACACGATTCAATATAAATATGTAATGAATCACGGACCTTTTCTTGTCGATGGGTACAAGGATAATGCTAAAAAAATGCCCGAACAGATAACAAAAGCCCAGGATCTCTGGTCAAAATCCGGGAATGACTGGGTATGGCCAAATATAATTTACAGTAAAGAAGAGGCTGAAGTTATCTCGAAGCTGGAGAAAGAGATCGAATCCTACTCTCTGGAAATGACAATCAAATTCATTATGGGACTTGAACCTCTGGAAAACTGGGAAGACTACCAGAATCATTTGTTTAAATCGGGATTGGACGAATTATTGTACACACAACAGAATGCTCTAGACAGGTTTCTGGATTCTTAATGTCTTTTTTTCCTGAACTCTGTCGGAGTATTTCCGGTATATTTTTTAAAATTCCTGCTGAAATGGAGTGGATCTTTAAATCCTACGGAACGGGCTACGATTTCAATGCTGTACGAAGTGGATATTAAGAGATCCATTGCTTTGCTCATTCTGTACTTCTGCAGATAATCTCTTGGATTTTTACCCATTTTATTTTTGAACAAATTGGAAAAATAACTGCGTTCGAGACATACATCGGATACAATATCCGAGACTCCAATAGGTTGTGTATAATTTTTTTCGATAAACAGAAGCGATTTCCGTATATGGTCATCTATGTCGGTAGGATTGTCCGACGTGGCAAATCTTTCAAGCTCACCTATTATCTTTAAAAGATTTCCCATAATACGCCATTGGGAACCCGGGTAATTATTCTGGTTCTCAATAATTTCATCGATATAATAGAATGCCCGACAGCTCTCGTCGAAGGTCAGTACCGGTGAATCTGCTGTCAGTCCCCAGCTGGAAAAAGTATTCATAAGATCGGGACCATTAAAACCAATCCAGGAATAACTCCATGGATTCTTCTCATCAGCCTTATAGCCGGCCGGAGAATTGGGGAATATAATAAAACACTGACCTTCGGAAATTGTATAGGTTTTTCTTTCTGTCTGGAAAACGCCGCATCCCTTTATAACAAAATGAATCAGAAAATGGTCCCTTGTCATAAGGCCTACCTCATGGCCGGGCCTGCAATTCTGTTTCTTACAGTAATACACATTATAGGGCTTACTAATCATATGGAAATAATAACACGATCTTAAAAACTGGAAAATACCGATTTAAACATTGACCTGCGCTATGGATTTTTGCTCTGATCAAAAAAAGTGATTTCTAGAAGACATAGACATAAATTGAGAGATGGTAGAAGCCATAATGATTTCTGGATTCTCTCATCTTTTCCTGACAAGCTCATTTTCTAAAAATGACGTAAATCATTACTGGTAAACTGGCTACCCCGATCCGTATTAAATATCTTAGGAACTCCAAATTGTTTTTTGCAAGTGAAAATTCCCCATTATTGCAATTATTTTTCCCCACTAACCAGTGGGGAATTTCATGTGCAATTTAGTCAGAAATTTACCTCCTTAATATGCTTATGAACAGCCTTCCTGACCT
>NZ_QQPQ01000056.1 GCF_003346715.1 Oceanispirochaeta sp. M1 | reverse complement strand
ATCTGAAATTGGTCTGTTGACCGGTGGTAAAACTTTCCTTAACTGTGATTCTCTGAATCCTAAACTGTATCTCATAATTGAATATCTCCTTAAAAAGTTGATGCTTCAACTATGTTGACACATAGGGGGATATAGATACATTTAAACGGCTTATTGAGGATAAAGAAATTGAAATGAGACCAACCCGTTTGATTCCTGTAAACACTCGTCAGTCAGTTGTCGAAGAGCAGCATACTTCAGTCCTTTTGTCTGCAATGCGCTTAATCAAAGAATTTCGAGAGGATTTATTTTCTCCTATTAAAATAAAGAAAAATGGAACTCATCTGTATTACACTGAATTGAATTTTTTTGGTGATAAAAAGAATAGGCCCGATGGATTGATAGTTCACGTCGTCTCTAAAAATATTGTTGATGCTATACTTATTGAAGTGAAAATCAATGGGAAAGATATTGAAGATGAGCAAATAGAACGATACATTGAAGTTGCAAAAAACTTAGGAATTGAGAAAATCCTGACAATTTCAAATCAGTTTGTTCCTGATCCTTCCCAGTCACCTGTTAAGATACATAAATTACCAAAGAACTTTCAATTATTTCATTTCTCATGGTCTTATATCCAAACGATTGCTCAGGTGCTAATTCACAAAAATGACCATAATATAGATGATACTGATCAAGAAGCATTAATGAGGGAAATTATTGCATATTTAGATCATGATGCAACAGGAGTTCAAGGTTTTACACAAATGCTCCCTGGATGGGCAAATACTGTAAAGGCCTTTTTACAAAAAACAACAATTACAAAAGACAGTGAAGATGTGTTACAGGCAGTAACTAGCTGGCAACAAGAAGAAAAGGATATGGCTCTCATTCTCAGTAAAAAACTGGGGCTTCTCGTTAAAGTTCCATCAAAACAAGATATTCATGTCAGGTATCAGAAAGATATAAAAAATCTTCTTGATAATAGAATTCTACAAACTAGATTAATGATTGATAGAATTGTTTCTCCTATTGAAATAGAGGCAAATTTTTATGATAGAACAGTTTCTATGTCCGTAACTGTTGAATCACCAGATAAAACAACGAGAGGAAAGGCAGGGTGGATTCGAAAACAGCTGGAAATTTGTAGTTTAAAAGACTCAATGACATGGGAAGATATAGGTCAGGATTTACATATAAACTTTGGAATAAAATATGCGAAAGAGACTTTTAACAGAAAAGTCTCAGATATTGATGATGTTATTGATTTTTGTAACTCAGGAGATAAGAAAAAGGAAATCACAGGCTACAAAGTCGTTTTTTTAAAGGATCTGGGAGGGCGATTTGGAAGCAGGAAAGACTTTATTACAATCATAGAGAAGATGTTAATAGACTTTTATTCTGGAATTGTTCAATACTTAGCAAATCCTCCACAACCGGCACCAAAAGTAATACAAACTGAACCAGTAAGTATTGAGGGATAATTTGGTTTTTCTGACAAAGGAAATTATTTTTAGCTATATTCTTTAGAATATATTATGAGCAGATATAAGAATCGAGATCACACCAGCGATTATACAACAAAGATGCTAAAATCAATTACCTATGGGATCTCATCCAAAGAATTGGTGAGAATGAGATCCCTTTATCCTACCTGCATCCGGAGACCATGAGTACTTTTGAATTTGCTTACAACGAACTGAGAAAGATAAGAATGGATATACATCTATTCAGGATATGATTGATAAAATATGGGTTGAGATTCAAGAAACTGGCTGGGATAGTGGCTATGCAATCAAGGCTAAGAATGAAAGGTATAAAGCCAGATATAAGAAAGAGCTTGATATTGAATAGATATTTTATCTAATTATTCCAAGTATCTTTCACCACTCCACTATTCTTCAAATAGATCGTTTCTCCGGTGTTATTGATTCCAAAGTTCAACTGAGTACTATATGTAATTGAAGCTCCCGCAGATATTATGGTTCCATTAATAATCCCATATGAATCAGGGTTATTCAAATCACCTATAGTCCATGCTGATAAATCAACATCCCATGTTGAATAATTCTTAATTGTTACAGCTTCACTTTCTGTTGGTTCAACTACCACTGAAAGGATTTGAACATTTCCATCTGTGGCAGTAGAACTCCCATCAGATGTATCACCAGTCGTTGTATTCCAATCTCCTACTCCATCATCATCTATTGTAGTATCGAAGACAGTCGAAATAGGTCGGTGATCAGAGACTTCAAGACTGGCTGTATCATCATCAATAAATCCATCATCAAAGTTATATACAAAAATGGAGTCATCACACTCAATTGTATCCAGAGTATCAATCCAGAAATTATCGTAGCTACTTGTATCTGTGATTGTAGTCATTGTGGATGCTGGAACTAATGAAGCATGGCTTGATATATCCCAGGCATTATCATCTGGAGGAAGGTTGAAATCACCCATAAGCAAAACATCTTGTTCTGATCCATTTGCAGAATCAACATTAGTAACAACTTCATCAAGGATGGATACTTCGGCTCTTCTGTTTGCTACTGTATCTCCATAAATTATATGAATTGTTATAGCTGTAAAATCAAACTCACCAGATTTAAAATGTGCAACATATGGTTCTCTGATAAACTCATTATTTGGATCGTTATAAATATATGGAGTTCCAAGAGGGGAGACTAAATCAGTTTTGTAGAAGTAGGCATATCTCTCTGTGACAGTATTCCCAACAGCCTCTGAAACAATATAGTCCCAACCAGTTAGCATGTCATTTAACCGGCTTAATACTATTGTATCTCTTACTTCCTGGACTGCTACAAAGTCATATCTGTTTATAATATCTGCAATTTTTTGAAGTTCAAAATCATTTCTTGAAGCATCTGATAGAATCCTTATGTTCCAAGAAGCTAAAACAAGTTCTGATGTTGTATTCTCATCAGATAATGAATCTTCCTTATTTTCTCCAGCATCAGTTGTACCAGTATTACAAGAGAGCAGAAATAAGATTAATAAGGAGTGGAGCAATAACAGTCTTTTCATAGATATCATCTTAATAGCGATTATAAGTAATTTATATAGGTAAATTACTTATAAAATTAATATGGACACTTTTCCAAACCCAACTGCTGATAAGATGTCTTCTGTCTATTCCTTTAATGGCTTAGGTGAAGAAGCATTACTTTCCAGCTGTAACCATGCCCATATAAGAAGGTAAGTTCCATTCTCTACAAGTGTCTTCATATACAGCACCAAGGTTACTAAGTTGGTTCCACAGCATTTTAATACTAGTAAAAATATCAAATCCTTGCCGGGAGTATAGTCTATTACCTAATTCAGGGATCTCCCATATACAATCATCATCTGAATAATTACCATTGAATTTGTTCAATGTACCTGTTTCTGCTAGAGTTTTGAGATCAGAATATAATGAATTAATGGGTCTCCATTCGTTTTCTTGATACCAGATATCAAGCATCAGCAGTTTTGTTGCTTGATATTTTGCCTCATCAAAATAACTTATACTGTATTCAAGGTTTGTCTTCTGATAAGAAAATTTAAGAAATGCTGAATAGTATTTTGCTCTTTTGGCATACCATTTTATTGGAGAATGAGATGTTGAAGAATTGTCAATCATATTCTCTATTGGTATGTATATTGTCTTACTTCCTTGGTCAAAGACATCTAGGCCAAATTCTGGTAACAGTATTTTATCAATGTAATCATTAATGCAGATAAAATAGATATTTTCGGAAACAATATCAACTAGGAATAGCAATACAGGAACTCCTGAACCCATTCTGTGTATAGTGAAAATTTCAGACATCTCTAAATTAAAAGTTAGGACTTCTAGTTCTCCATATTTCGTTTGAGGAAGAACTCTCTCAGGAATTGGTAGTCTTTCAACATTAGACCGTTCATGAATTGGGATTGTTCTTTTGACTATGGATTTGGTTCCCTTTACTTGAATGTATAGATGCTCTCCCAATGTTTGATAGTGACCGACTTGATCAATTTTTATCTCTTCAAAAGGTTCAATCTCTAAATCAATACCATAATCAGGATTTAACTCTCTTATAGTCCATTCTGATGGTAACTTCTCTTTTACAATCTCAACCGCTCTTTCTCCTGTAACTTGAGATTCAGTTTTTCTTTTTGCAAAGCTCATATATTTCCTTTGTTTTCAGTTTTCTAAAATTACTTATTGAGTCGGGAAAGATCAAATCTGGGATACTCACCATTCAGCGGATTTATCTTCTCAAGATATTTTTCTGCCCATTCTACCCATTGAGCAAAGTCTCCTACAGGCTCTTCATTGTTGACAATGTAGTGAGCTTGTACAGCAGCAACATACTCCGTCATATCCTTATGATATAGCCAAATCTTAAATCCATCAGTTAGATTTGAGACTCGCTGTTTATCAATTCTGTTTATTCTATCCTTTTCAACCTGTCTCATTTTCTCAATCTGCCATTTTTCTTCCCGTTTTTTCTTAAGAGCTGTATATTCCTTCTTCCAGGCAGCAGCCCGAATAATCCGGTGCATAATATCAACCAACTTATCTTCATTTTTTTTCGTTTTCCCATCTATCCATGATTTCCTCTCCTCCATGGAGAATGAGTCTGTATTAATTTCTAACCTCAACATTCCTGTAGGAATATATTCACTTCCGCCAGGATAATATTTATCTGGGTTTTGTTCATTTTCAGGAACTAGTACTTTCTTTGAGGATTCAGAAATTTTGATTGCTATATTCTCATTCATGATTTGAAAACAAGCACCACTCTTCTCATCTAATACAATCTGAAATCCTTGGAGTAGGGTGGCTGAGCAAAGGGATTGAAGAATTAGAGATGCTCTATCCAGACTCTCAAGTCCTATGCTGATATCAAATCCATCCTTACCAGCAAATGAAGTTCTATTCCAATCATTCCCGAATTGTTTTTTCATCTGTTGCTTAAAAATCTTTCGAGTATTCCGAATATATGGATGTAGGTTCTCAAGGTCTTTAGAACAGGGGACTTCATTTACAGATCTAATAAGTAAGTCAGCCTCTTCAAATGCTTCTGGTACTAAATGAACTTCCTCTTCTTGAATCTTACGTATTGAGATTCTCGGTGCATTGTACATTTTATATAGCTTAGGTCTCTGTGGTGCTTTACCAACAGCCCTCTTAGCCCAGTATCCAAGAGGAGGACGGGGTATTTGTAGTTTTTTACAGGTTTTAGCAAGAGCAACATCAGATACTCCATATTTTTTACAGACTTCTGTCATCGGAGATTTCCATACTTCTATATACAGTTTTTCTCGGTCATAAAAATCAGCCATGACTTTTTACCTTTCTATCCTCAAGCCATTCATCAAGCTCTGCAACATTGAAGAGTATCCGGCTACCTATTTTATAATGAGGGATTCTTGCTTCAGAAGTATATTTGTAGAGAGTAGCTTTTGAAAGATTTAAGTATTCAGAGGTTTCCAGAATAGTTAGGGATTTCTTCTTTCTTAACTCAGGAACCGGAGAGAGAGCAGGTGTTTGAGTTCCAGGATTTATTGAACCAAGTTTACTCTCCAGTACTCCTATTTCAAATCCTTTGGCAATCATTAGGACTGTGTTGTAGAAATGATCTGCATCTCCGGTGGCACAGGTTATAGACAATTCCATTTTATATTCATTCATGAATAGCTCCTTCTGAATGATGAAATTTTACGTCATTAAAGAGAAAGGAGCAAATATGGACTATGAGTTACTATCGATAATAGTCATTCAGTCGACTTTGCTAATCAATACAAAATCTTATTAAACTGATAACCTTAAGATTTGGAGGGATACAATATAGTATTCCTTCTTTTATTATTGTAACTTTGACAGATTACTCTTTTTCATGTATTGTAATGCTTTCATATATATAGATATTTTAAAAGTAGTGTTGTACTCAGATTTTTTACATTCTATTGTGCTTTTTTCGTAAAAATGACGATATACTATGTATATGTAGTTTTCTTTTATTCTTTAAATAAGAGGTGTATATGAGCGATGTAGTAAAGGCTGAAGTTTCTACTGTTAAACTCTCTGAAAAGGAGAAAGTTGGTAGTATCAGTTTTAGTGCTAATGACAACAAGTACATTTCCGTAAACTTAGATAGTAGTAGGACTGAACAAAGAAATGAAGGACCTCGAAGGACAGACTGCAGGTAAAACTGGTTTCTATAAAGAAGAGCACAAGAATCGTATCATTTTTGTTGAAGAAGGGTATCGATGTCCTTATAGAAGGGATTATGCTCGATTAATACACTCTCCATCATTTCGTAGATTACAAGGTAAAACTCAACTTTTTCCAGGAATAGAATCTGATTTCTTTAGAAATAGACTCACTCATTCTCTTGAAGTTGCTCAAGTTGCAAAATCTATTGCACAGTATTTAAATCATAAAAACTCAATTAATCTAAATGAAGATATAGTAGAGTTTGCTGGTCTCGCTCACGATTTAGGACATCCTCCGTTTGGACATAATGGAGAGAAAGCTCTTGATTATTGTATGAAGGAGCATGGTGGTTTTGAAGGAAATGCACAAACCATTCGGATACTAACTAGAATTGAGAAAAAGGAAAAAGAGTCAGAATCTATTCATGGTATTGATGATGATGGTTCGGATAATCGAAGAGGATTAAATCTTACTTATCGCAGTATTGCTTCTACATTAAAATATGATAATGAAATTTCAGTAGACTCAAGAAGTGTTAAATTAATTTCTGGTGTTACAAAACGCTTAAATGATTTATTAGTTAAAAATAGCAATAAGTTACTCAAGAATAGAACCATAGTAGATGTGGATGGTTCTATTCTTGGATCTTTGAAATTAGAGAAAGGTTATTATGCTGAAGATCGAGATGTTATTCATACTATCAAAGAAGCAATTGCAGGGGATAAGGCATTTCGAGATTTTAGAACGATTGAATGTGATATCATGGATATTGCCGATGATATTGCATACTCAACTTATGATTTAGAGGATGCATTAAAAGCAAGATTTATCTCACCTTTAGATATGGTTTTTGTAGATAATGAAATAGCTGAAATTATTTCAAAAAAGATTAATTCCGCAGACATTGATGTAAACGAAGTTCGAAAAATACTTTTATTCACTTTTATCGATTTGTTTGAGCTTGATAAGGATGAAATACTACAAAATAAAGAATTCACTCTTACTCCCCAATTATATATTGATAAAATAAGGGAAGTATATAAGAAAGCTCACTATACAGGTGATGATGGTTATACAAGAGTTGTTGTATCATCAAAGCTTGTTGATTCGTTTATTAATGCAATTGATATTGAGATTAATGAAGAGAATATAGCTTTGTCAAAGATTAGAATTGATAGTTATACAAAGAATCAAATTGAAGTATTGAAACATTTTACTTACGAAACGATTATCAATTCTTCAATGTTAAAGGTTTCTGAAAATAGAGGTTATGATATAGTAAGACAGCTATTTGAAAGAATCTCAAATAATATTGAACTACTTCCAGAAGATTTTCAATCTGTATATAAATCAGTAAATCATGACCAAAAAAAGAGAGTAATTTGCGATTTTATTGCAGGGATGACAGATCGATATGCAATGGAATTTCATGCTAGGCTTTTTTCATATAATCCAGAATCAATATTTAAACCTTTATAAACTGACACTGATATCGATGCTCTTATGATATGAATCTAGTAGCTTTATATGGATAGAGTACTACATAAACCCTGAAACACGGCTCTATACAGCACTATATGAACTACATAAGGAGTTTGCTCAAGTTCAAGTCCTAGTGGAGTCAAATGATTATATGAATATTTATACAGCATTTTATTTAAAATGGCAGTCAATCAAATAAGGTTAGTTTTTTTATTCCCCCCCCTTTTCCCAACGACAATATCTCCAGATATCAGAACAGCAGGAACCCGTAAAGGCCGGGGCCCCTTCGGGGTGCCTTTGGCAGCCTTTACTGAACCCTGCTGTTCTGAATGAGGTGGGGTATGCCGTTGGCAAAAGGGGAAAACTCTTATCCCCGGATGATTTCATGTTTTTATCTTTGGAGGATGATATGAGTAAAGTTCACGGTTCTGTTTATACGCCTCAGATCAATGAGGATTCTGCTTTTCTGCTCCGTAGGGTTGCCTGGGCAGCAGAGAAGCCTATGACCTACACTCTGGATGAGTGTTTAAAGGTTTTATTAAAGCATATTGATAGAGGGGTGCTTTGTGGGGCTTGTCAGGATCATCGCTGTCTGGAGTGTCCGGTTAGCAAGGTTTATTGTCTGTTCGGATTAGAATCCATTATTGAGTGATCAAGTAAGTTGGGGCTACTCCTTTAGAGACGTAGCCCTGGTTTTTTTTAGCCTTTTTTTGATTCATTTAGAGCCATTTGCATAATGAAAATGTGATCTGTAAGCGTCCCGATAATTTTTTCCAGTCTTTCAATTTCCTGTCTGATTTCTGATTCCGTCATAGTAATACCCCTTATGGTTTGGTTATATAAGCGTTTACTACTCTGCTTGGTCTGCTGCTTCAAAGATTTTTGAATATTTTTTCTTTTTTTATCAGCCGACTAAATAGGCCCATTTCTTTTGGTTATTTTTTACAGGTTTGAGTACTTGCTTGGCTTCATTGAAGGCTATGGGGATATTATTGCCTCTGTGGCTTCGATAGGAGGTCTTGTAGTCCCCATAGGGATCATCTATTAAAAGGTAGGAGATAGAGTTCTGGTGCTTCATATAGCCGGCCAGGGAGACCATATGATCAATGGTGGTGTTATTCAGGGGGAACCTTCCGGAGAGGACGACACCTTTTCTGTTGTCTATATGATTGATGATTTGCTGGAGGGGTGTTTCGGTGCTGAATTTTACAATTTCTTTGTTTAAGAGGGTATTTACGGCCCATTCCATGACGATGTGAACCTCCTGGGGCGGGTAGAGCTGTTTTTCTGACTTGGGGTCCAGGGCCCAGGGGGCGAGGTCTTTCATTTTATCTTTAGCTTGATCGGATTGGAGAAAAAGGGTGAGATAGTCCTCCGGCTGGTATCTGCCCGGGAAGGGGAGTCTCACTCCCGCCTGCTTGAGGGCCATGATCATGCTGGTGGCATTGCAGGAGGAGTGAGGGATAAGCCGATTATTCCTCTGGCTATGGTATTCGCTGTCCTTGGAATAATTGACTACCATATTACTTACAGATGTAGACCACCGAGGCGGAGTTGAACTCTACGGCGGTGGTTTCGTTTGTGATGCTTATGACTACGGGGTAGCAGAAGTCTCTGGCAAAGAGACGTCCCGGAGCGTTGTCATTGACCAGGGTCTCTTCTCCTGATGCCAGGGGGATTCTTTGGTTCAGATCATCTGTCTCTTCGGCGATCAGGAGGAACCTACCTCCTGTTTTCACATTGCTGATATCTTCAGTAAAGGTATGATCCTTTGCTGCGGAGGATGTGACTTTGAGAAAGAGCCAGTCACCATCTAGAGTCTCCAGGGCAATGAGACGATCAGCGAGGTCTGTATCGATCTCTTCAGTGGTGATTGTCTTTGAGGGTACATCAACAACTGACATCAGGTCCTGCTCTTTTACCTGTAGTAGGGTCAGGTTCTGGGCATTGGCGCCGCAGCTGACCGAGAGCTGGGGGATGGTGATTCTCATGCCGTCAATGCCGGGGATGGGGATCAGGAGGTCTTCACTGACGACTCCGCTTTTCTGGCCGATGCTGTCGACCCGTTCGGGGTAAAATCTAAAACTCATATTTTATAACTCCTTCTTTTTGGTTAGGGATTAACCCTTACACTTCATGACAACCATATTTTTCTCAGGGCGGGTGACCAGGAATCCGTCTCTCTTACGGAAGCGGAGAAAGATTTCTCCGTACTGGAGGCTTTCGGTGGTGCCGTCAAACTTCTTCAGTTCCAGGCCTTTCCGATTGCCGTGCTGTATCCGCTTGGGATTCATAAAGATGGCGAAGGGTTCGTTCTTCTTGATCTCGCTGCCCTGGGGCATCATGTCGCATTCCTGGTAGGGATATCCGTCCAGGAGTCCGGGTTTTCCATCTGTGGGTCCGCGCCAGACGGGGCGTCCATCTGAGTCCTGCAGGGAGGTGACTCGGCTGAGGATGGATTCATGGAGAAACCAGCGGCACTGCCGTCTCTCCTCGGCGGGGACCTTGAGGACGGCTTCTCTGAAATCCAGGTAGGAGAGGCCGTAGGGAGAAGCACTCTTGATGTAGTGACTGAGGATTCCAGTGCAGGACATGGCGCCGGTAAAGGGGGCTTCCTTGGCGATAAGGCACTGCTTGTCGAATTCCTGGCCGTAGGCGTCGGTGAACTCTTCGATAAACATCTGTCCCAGGTCGGCGTAGATGTCTTCTTCGAACTCGTCATACCAGGGGATGAATCCGGCCAGGGTGTAGGCCTTGAGTTCCACCCGCTGACCCATGGAGGGTTTACTGTCGGTGATCTGCTGGCCGTAGCTGGTGAGCCAGTTTAGGAGGATACCGCCTCTGTCCCGCTGGGGAAGGAAGAGGGAGGGGCCAGCCATGGGACGGTTACTTACAAGGCTCATCATGACGCTCTGTTTGCGGGCGTCAGTCATGATCTGATTCTCGTAGATGGGATTGATCAGATACTGTTCGTTACTGGCCATGTCACCCATGGGGGTACCCACGGCATCCTTGCCGACCCAGCCCTTGCCGGTTTCCCAGGCAAGATCCTTAGGATTCACCCAGCTCTCCTTCTTGAAGTTGGGGAGGGCGCTCAGTTCGCCCAGGATCTTCTGGTTGTTTCGCCAGACACCGGCAATGGTCTTGCCCAGATTGAAACAGAACTCTTCTCGGCTGAGAATCTTGCTGGAGGCAGTGGCGCCTTTCACAGAGTCCTTTAAGATCTTGATTGTTCCCTTCAGGGCCTCGATCTCCTGGCCGTGGTCCTCGTTCATTTTAGAGAGGGCTTCAGTCATGGCCTCAAGGATCTCTTCCTTCTCCTGGAAGTATTGTTTGGCTACCTTCTCATCGGGGAAGCCGTCCGACTCGATCCGCTTCATAGACTCTAGTAGAGCCTTGAGCTTCATCATCAATTCTTTCATTTTTCATTTCCTCCTGAGGGTTTTATAATTCCTTTCCAGAAGGACGATACTGTCTCTTCGGGAACTGATTCCAATGTTTCGGGGGGCGGGAAGTCCCGGTTCAGGGCCTGGGGATTGCTGGGGATATTGCAGATGGAGAATTCCAGGAGCTCCTGGTTTCGGAAGATCAGGGAGGGCTCTCCCTCAACTTCGATGATCTCGACCTTCTGGATCATAAAACCTACGGAGCCTGCCCGGATCACACGGGCGGCGACTCTCTGACCGATGCCCCAGCCGAAGGGATCGATTTCTTTGTTGTTGAAGATGATGTTTCCACCCAGGACCCTGTCCTTGACCGAGGTCTCCCTGGAGAGGCCTATGGCGGGGATGCGGCTGTCATGGGCCCAGAGGATCACAGGGTTTTTCTGGTAGTTTTTCAGGTCCCAGCCTGCAGGATCGACTCTCTCGTCGTCCCGGTCCAGATCGAAAGTACTGAAGACCCAGGGGAAGATTTCATCCTCTGTTTTAATCTGCTCCTTGAAGAAAGCTCCACCCATAAAGATTTTGAGTTCCTGTTTAAGGTTTCCCTGGGAGGTGATAAGATCACCCTCCTTAAGGAGTCTTCCCAGGCTCCTAAAGTCCTTAATTTCCCTCTCTTCATTGAAAGCTCTACAACTTACATACATATTCCTTCCTCCCTCTCTATGATTCCGTTCCTGATGGCGAAGTGGACAATTTCAGCCATGCTGGCAAGACCAAATTTTTCTCTAACAATATTTTTATGCCACTCAACTGTTTTAACTGTTATTCCCAGAGTGGAAGCTATCTCCATATTGCTTTTGCCAAGGCTTAATTGTTCTATGATCTGGGTCTGTCTTGTGGTGATTTCAGTGTATTTCTGGGGATATATTTCATAGTCGTTTTCATCCAGAAGTTCCTGGATATCGCAGGGGTAGGATTTGATTCCGCGTGAAGTTCTTTCAATTCTGCTGCGGAACTCTTCTCTGTTTGATGTGTAATCGATAAGAGCTGTTGCACCATACTTGGCTGCTTTGACTCCCAGCATTTTGTTCATCTTCCGGCAATAACAGAGAATCTGAGGATTTGTTAGCAGCTCCTTTATTTCCTTGAGAATGCTGATCCCGTTCATTCCAGGGAGGAAGAGATCCAGTAATATGAAGTGGGGGCGGAATCTTTCAATATTTTGGAGCGTAGTGGGGCCGTCTGAGCAATAGGAGCATATTTTGCCTATGTGTTCTTTTTCCACAATGTCTACAAGCAAGGATCCCGTGAAGGCATCCCTGCTGCTGACAAGTATGGTTTTGTTGTTCAAAGACGGTCCTTGGTAATCGTCTGTTTATTATTGGTTGATAAACCACCCTCTGCTCTCATCAACTGAGATATATGTTCTGCTGCTTCAAGGATTTCTAAACTTTTTTTATTTTTTTCATCAGAGGGAGTATTCCGGTGCCATTCATCCCCCCAGGGTTTGGGTTCCAGGCCTCTCTCTTTGAGAACATCATTTATGGTTTTAAGACCGGCTTCGATCTCCCTGATATCCCGTTTGCTCTTCTCATCTTCCGATTCCTGGAGCTCGGGAATCCTGCTTGTATCGAACTGTCCGCGCTCTATAAGACCGAAGCGGGTAAAAAACTGAGTTTCCAGAATCTCTTCGAAGTTCTTTAAGAGTGGAATGACGGTGAACCTCCAGAAGGCTCCGTGCTGGTTGGCCGTATCACTGCCCGAGAGAGAGCTGTGCTGATCCTGGATATTAGCGACCCGGGGAGGGATGCCGTAGCTGGCAAGGATCGTATAGAGGTTCCAGCGTTTCAGATCAAAAGACTTGAGGGCGGCAGGGGTGACGGTAAGAGCCTGAAATGAGGTCCCTTTGCCCAGGACGGCAATGGAGCGGGCTTTTTTGTTGCGGCCATAGCTGGTTTCCCAGCGGCGTTCCAGTTTATCTGCTTCTTCTTCCCGGAGAACCTGGTCTGTTTTTAGAATCCCTTCTGGGACAGAGTTGTTCTTTAAGAGCTTACTGATGCTCTTGTTGCTTCTCACATCCTGGTTGATTTCATCGGAGAGGGCGATCAAGGGAGAGACGCCTCTATGAGGATTCCAGGGATTCCATGCCCTGAAATGAATCAGCTCATCCGGAAGGAGGGGAATCTCTCCCTGATCGGTGGAGTAGAACCAGCGAACAACTTTACCAAGGTGTAAATAAGCCCTCATCTTCCGGGGATTGAGGACGTATATTTCATGGGGGATACCGGCTGAGTAATCATCACCGAAGAACCAGAAGGCTTCACCTTCCAGAAACCACCAGGCGGCGGTCTCTTTCCAGAGATCACAGCGGTTCATTCCGGGATTCACATCACGGAAGAGGGAGAAGATTCGGCCGGTAGTGACTTCTTCTCCGTTTCTGGTGATCAGGAAGGGGGCTCTGCCCACATTCCGGATCAGGATATTGATGCAGATGTTGACCCAGGAGTGAGAGCGGTAGGGATCGCTAACTGTCTCAGACGGCTCCCGCTCAAATGGATCATCCAGACCCATGAATTCGGTAAAGGAGAGCACTTTAAATATTTTTCTGAGGTTCCGACCCCACCGCTTTTCACTCATAGGAATAGTGTAGAGGGGGGAGGAAGGTTTTGGACCTAGGGTTTACCCTAGGTATTTGTAGAAATAATAAATGATCCAGTGTATAATATTGAATGTAATTGATAGGTTCTTTTCAATTTATAATTCTAAGTTAAGTTGTTCGAAATGGTAAAATAATCGACTTGTAAATGATAAATATTTCTTGGAGGATTTTAGAAATGATTGATTTAGAAAATGACTCAAAGTATCAAGAACAGATTGTAGAATATAAGTTTATTTCTGATCTAATGATAAATTTAGCGTATGCAGATAAAAGATTAGAAGTGATGAGAGTTCATACTGATGCATTTGGGTATGATCTAATTTTAAAAGTCGATGATAATGTAAAATTCATTCAGTTAAAGAGCAGAAAAAAAGATGGTAAGGCTAATTATTGGGATGTCCATAAATCTTTGCTTAAACAAGAAAATGGGTTTGTATTAATTATTTTTTATGAATTGAAGAATAATGAACTAATCCTACAGTATCATTATCTAAACAAAATGAAGTATCAATCTACAATAGAATCCTCTCCAAAATATAAAAAGGATGGAGAGCGCTATTGCAAGGTATCAAAAAAGGATTTAATTAGTATTAATACGCTAAATGAATTAGTTAATGTATTATTTTAGATATTGTAAATAGTTGTTTGCTGGAAAAGGACTTTCAACTACCGGGGTTATATGTATTTGTTTATTTAATCGAAGTTACATGAAATACTGGGCTATGAGTATATTATTTCCTCACAGTCCTGGCTCGGAGGAAAGAGGACAGATATGTATTTAAATGATAAGACAATAGAAAAATTAAGAAATCTGATTAATGAAGAAACCGAATATCGGTCCGGTCCGAAACTAGTCGAGTTTTTTAACACTCTTGGTTTTAATGATTATTATGGTCAGGGGTTTCCATCACGATGGATGTATACCGATGAAAAACTTAAGGCTCTTAATGGAACACCTGAATTAGATAAATGTATTAGAAAATTGTTGGCCCCTCAAAATTTTATTGGTCACTATGAAGATTTAGATGTTTTTATTTCAGAATTTAATCAATACCTTGCATATGACAATTGGAAAGTTATAAGAAATGGGAAAGAAATTTCTTTTACTAAAGCTGAGGATATTGATTTTTCATATTCGGTAGAAGACACAGATAGTGATAATTTTTTAGAAAGAGAATTTAATGATATATCTCTTGATAAATTAGGATTAGATAGCTCAATTACAAATGTATTGTCCTTGAGGTTGGAAGAGATAAAAAAATGTATTTCATCAGGTGCACCTTTATCAGTTATATTCCTCTCTGGTAGTACTTTAGAAGGGATACTTTTAGGATTCGCATTAAAACACCCAAAAGAATTTAATCAATCAAAATGTGCTCCTAATATTGAAGGAAAAGTTAAAAACTTTCCAGAATGGACTTTAGCAAACTTCATCGATGTTGCTTATGATATAAAAATCATACAAGAGGATGTAAAAAAATATAGTCATAGTTTGAGAGATTTTAGGAACTACATTCATCCATATATGCAGATGAACTCACAATTTAATCCATCTGTGCAAACAGCAAAGATTAGCTTTCATGTTTTGAAAGCTGCTATACATGAATTGATACGGAGTTGAAATTGAAGCAATCGGTTTTAAAAGCACATCCCTGAACTTTAAAAAAATTGGAACTACACCGCCCAGTACGACATGTAACAAGAGCATATGTGCTCCGCCCATTCGGACTACGGCCATGCGGCACATTGGTTTCATTCTTGAGTCAATGTCATATATGCCAGACTTTATAGGCAATTTCTAGCTATTTGCAGGTTGGATCCTCACTATCCATGGCGAAGGGGAGAGAAGGTAATTTATAGATGCATAATAAAATACATAGAAGAATCTTTTACTCAAATTTTAACTTTGTAAAAGCGTATCGATATAAAAATTTTTTTCAGTATTATCCAATTGATTCAAATATAGATCATAAAATCGTAAGCGATTGTGAGTACCCTATTCTTTTGGAATATAATATAGAAAAAACTGACTTCTATCAAAATCAATTTATTAAAGATCGATATTCAGAATTAGAGAAAAAAATTAAGCAAAACCATAATGGTATTCTTGATCAAAAATCAAAAGAGTGGTTAGAGCAGCATAGATTATCGACCTCTATGGAATTAGGTAGAGCAATATCCATGGAAATTATTTATCTCCTTAATTTCTTTCTGAATAAGGCAGTATCATTTTACCCTAATCGTAGTTTCTGGGTTTCAAATAAAGTTGTTAGGGATGATAACGATGAGCTTGAGGTCGAGAGCTTTAAATCCATTTGGGCACAATTAGGTTATCGTCCTAATAGGGAAATTGAGGATATTGATACATTTTATAATTATTCAGATTATTACCAATCAGAGGACTTTATTAATTTTAAGTCCTACTATTCCGAGTTAAGGAAAAGTATTGATTTACGAAAAGAAAAACCCCAGCAATATGAATTGCCGGACACTCTGTCAATTTTTCTCGATACATATTTCAACCTAAAAAAGTATGATAAAAGAAAATTCTATTTTGCTATTAGGAATTTCTATCATGCTGAGAAAATTCGTAATGAAATTAAAAGCTATGGCTTTTTTGCTTTGATTACAGCAATTGAAAGTATTGGAGATTTCAGTAAAGAAAACATTGCTCAAGAATTTATGGAATTCATGAGAAAATGGTCTGGTCGGAATTCAGAAGAAGATATAGTTTATTTCAAAAAATTATATAAATTTAGATCTGATGTAGCTCATGGAAAGTTTTTGAGACAAGATATGCCTGATTCCGGCTTTATTTCTGATAGCGATGATTTTGAGCCAGAGGTTATGTATAGTAGTGGTTTATTTCAAAATGTAATTTTGAATTGGTTTATTGCTACACATGTAAATAAAGATTGATGTAGCTTTTTTTACTTGTTATTAGGACTTGTAATAAAAGGCAAATAGGAGAGCCAAAAACAGCCATAACAGTGAATACACGTTATGGATAAACTATATTTAAATCTATTGATAAACAATCGTTGACTTAATAGTTTTCCAGATTTAGTCTATATATTCCTTAGTTCATAATTAATTCAATGAAGGAGTGAATCATGCAACCTCATCATTTAGAAGGCAAAAGTTTAAAAATTTTGATTATTAGATTCGGCCAGGATTCATCAGCATTATTGGATAAGCAGTTTTTTGACAAAGCATATGATTTAATCCATGAGAGTCTTTTTAAAGGAAGAATCAGCCAGGATGAATTCTGGAGACAGGTTATATACCAGGATTTCTCTGCTTACGAAACTGAGGAAGAGATGGATAAAGCATATGCCTCTCTATTGGAGGAACATCATCCTGTAATTTCAGTACTCTTCGGTTGTAACTTATACGAAGGGAATGATGTTAACTGGTCTGAATATAAAATATATAAAGCTTTCAGTGGTTTGAAATTTTATAAATCAGAATATTATCAACGTTGTCTTAATGGATCTCATATATATCAGATCAATCTTCAAGATCCGCTTGTTTCAAACTATAATGAAAAGGCAATGCTTAGGATTCTCAATCAATTTGGAGATGATTACTATGTAAAATTTCAACATAATAATGACTGAACTTATTATAGTTATTATATCAGAATAACTCCATTCTGATTATTGCTGAATATCCCATACCTCATAGCATCCATATAATGGTCATTGATCTTGATTATCTTGTCTTCTTCATCCCGGGCGTAGTCCCAGATCTCGGAGAGGACACCAGCGCATTCTGAGCAGATGAAGAAGAGATTTCTTTCTATGAGACTGTTGATATAGTCTATTCCCGGGTCCACGTTGTTGTTGGCCTTCTGGCCTCCGGTAATCTCCTGGATGCGCTCCCCCCCAGCAGGGTCACAGTAGACGGGCATGTCATCGTCAAACCAGCCCTGTTTGGTCAGCTGTTCGTTAAAGCTGCGGGTTGTGATGTTATGGCCTCCATGATCCTTTACGATATAAACCCTGTCTCCCGAGTATCCGATCTTCACATTGGTGATATTTAGGCCGAAGTCCTGGCCTGCTGTGTAGTAGTCCATCTCCGGGAGCTCCTCGGGGGGGATGATCATCTCTCTTTCAAAGCGTTCATAGATGCAGCCTTCGCCCTTGACCCAGAGTCCTGAGAGGAATCGTGCCTTCTGTTTCTCGGGGAGGTTATCAAGGACGTCTTCGATATAACCTGAATCCAGGTGATCCATATTGTCTATGGGGTTGATGAGCATGGAGATATAGAGCTCCGGCTTATTCAGAGGCTCCTCTGTCTTGAAGTCTATCTTCCGGACGAAGATCTTATAGGTCCAGTGGAGAGGGGAGCCGGGGTTGCAGTCATAGAGGAAGAGGTTCCGGCAGCCTGGGGTTTTCATGGCCAGACGGGAATAGGCCGTGGTCACGGCGTGGTAGGAGAGCTGGGAGACTTCATTGAAGTAGATGGTGTTGTATTCATGGCCCAGAATCCGGTCCACCTGTTCTCTGTCTCCCAGGCCTCCTATCCAGATCTCACTGCCGTTGTAAATAGATATGTAATTCTCATGCTTCACATAGTGGTAGCGCTCGGTGCCAATTGTCTTGTCAAGCCAGGGAAGCAGGGTCTCATGAAGGACGGAGCTGCGGGCATCCTTCAGGCGGAGCCGGCAGATCAGGTGCCGGCTGCCGGGATATTGGATGGCTCTATAGATTAGAACCATGACCAGGAGGGTGGTCTTCCCGCTTCTGGACCCTCCGAAGAGGAGGATGTGTTTGGCTGTACTTTTTACAAGGGATAGGGCCTTCCTCTGGGCAGAGGTCGGCTTGAATCTGATTCTCATACACCCTTGAAGTCTTCAAAGAAGGAGATCTCCAGTTGCTTCAGAGTGCCGCTTGGATTCTTCTCCTCAGACTTCAGGATGCCTGTCTCAATCTGGGTACAGGATTTTGTCCATTCAAGAATGGTTCCCTGGGATAATTCCTCGGGGTCCAGTTTCTCCAGGCGTTTCTCTACAAGATCCAGCATCTTATTAGATATCTCTAAATGCTTGGCTTCCCTCTCTCTGAGGGCTTTCTCATTGGCTGCCAGGCGGATCTTGTCCAGATGGGCATCGTATTTCTCGGAGCGAAGTACCCAGGCATAGCGTTTAGACCAGGCCATCCAGATGCCGCTGCGGCTATGAACTATCTCCTGATCCTTCATAACCTTCCGGATACTTCTATCTCCTCCATGGTCACGGTAGAGGCAGAATGCTGTGTATGCTGCCCCTGTTTCACCAGGCTGACGGAGCCAGCACTCTTCTTCGATGAAGCTGCCGGATTCTACGATACTGTCAGACATCAGGATCTCTTCCGTGCCGAGAGTTCTTCGATGACTCTCAGGCAGTTTTCGTACTCAGACTCCCAGTCTTTCTTTTTCACAGTCCTGGAATGTTCCTTTCTGGATTTCAGGAAAGTAAAAGCCTGTTTGATTGTAACTTCTGTCAGATAGGGCTTCTTCATTTTGTATCAGAACCTTTCATGGGAACGGCATTTCCTCTGATCCATTCCTCCAGTTTCACCTCGTCAAATAAAAGTCGGCTTCCCAGTTTGATATGGGGAATCTTCTTCTGTGAGGCATAGGTGTACAGGGTTTTGGTACTCAACCTGGTATACTTAGCAGCTTCTTCAACAGTAAATAATCCTTCCATCATTTCCTCCGGTAGACTGATTCAATAATGCTTTTCAGGTCCATTGCGATAACAAGTTCTGACAGTGCGATAGCACTGTCAGATAGGACCATTACAAGATTTCAATCTTCTCTTTGGTAATACTGTAAATGAGAAATACTGTTTCCGGACCTAGGGAATACCCTAGTATTGTAAGACTTACCCGGCATTGGAAAAGGGGAGGATCTTGGCCTGTATTTTTCCAATATCTTTCAGATCATCAATCTGATAGTGGGTGTAATGATCTGTCATCTCCATAGATTTATGGCCTGTCATCTTCTGGAGCTTACTGTCCGCAATGTTATTGCTCCGCATAATTGTGTTGAAGTAATGCCGCCAGCTATGAAAGGTGATATTCTTCTCTTTGATTTGGTCTTCTTCCATCCCTGCTTTTATCAAAGCACTGCGGAGAGATCGCCATATTGTTGATGCCTCCAATGGTTCATTAGATCTTTTGGGAGAAGAAAAAACAAAATCATCATCTGATTCATGTGCTAATTTTTCTAAAGCATTCTTCAATGGTTCAGGTATAGGAATCTCTCGGGATTCCTTGGTTTTCGTTGGAGAGAGTCCATGCTTTCTCATGTACTGCTTGGTCACAGATACAGTCTCTTTGTTGATATCTGAAAACTGAAGTCCCAGGACTTCTCCCATTCTCATCCCTGTACATGCCGCCATTAGATTGGCGTAATAGCATTTTATATTGCTCCAATATTTCTGACGATTTTCTTCCTTGAATAATTTTTCAACCATATCTGAGCTGAGGATTCCTCTGGCTTTTGTGCTGGATTTCAGAGGTGCAATCTTTTTGCTAACGTCCTCTTTCAGTATTTCTCTGCGAATAGCATCACTGAGCATAATGCTTAAAAATGTTTTGTAGTGATTGCATGTTGTTCGGGACAAACCTTTACCCAACATGCTCTGAAGCCATTTTTCTACATCATGGGCTGTTATTTCATCCAGTCGCATAGTAGCGAAGTAGGGGAGAATCTGATTCCTCAGAATGATCATCCCTATATCGGCATAGGATCTAGAAATGGATCGTCTGGTGCGCTTGTACTTTAAAAACTGGCATTTATCCCAGTCCCACCAATCTTTGGAATACTCCCCGAATGTTATCCGTCCTCCCCTGGAAGGGAGTAGCTTATCTTCTTTTAGAAGCTTTCTGCATGTGGCTCTGGCAGCGGATTTTGTAATTTGACCGGTAGAAAAAGCAGTTGTTCTTTTTCCATTATCATCATAGGTTTGATAGTACCAGATGATTCTTCCGGATCTCATTTTTCTTGGGAATACTGTAAAAGGCTCTCTGTATCTCACTGTTTCCATCCTTTATGATGTGCATTCAATACTGCTTACACACCATGATTTGGTTTAACAGAGAAGAGAGTGAAGTGCTTGTAACTTGTTATCTGGTATAGAATAATTCCATACCTTTGTTTTGTCAACTTTTAAAGCACTTTACTTGGATGTTATATAGAATTAGGAGGAACTATTAGATGGATAACAGAATAAAAGCAGAAATAGAACCTTCTATTCTTATCTGGGCTAGAGAAAGATATTCCACGACACATGAAATAGTTGCACAAAAAACAAATATAAGTGAAGAGAATATAATAAATTTTGAAGAAGGTGATGCACAGCCAAGTTTTGCCCAATTAAGAAAGATAGCAAATTTCTTCAGGTTAAGTATTTCAGCCTTTTTTCTCCCATATCCTCCAGGAAGGGAAGCACATGTTACTGCTAGTTTAAGAAGACTTTCTGGTATGTCGACTGATAGCTTTTCTATTGAACTAACCCGTGAGATCATTGATGCTATTGAGAAAAGAGATTTTTACTTAAGTGTCACTGAACCAAATGATATTATTGATTGGCCATTTACAGAAGAAAAGACTTACAATGCTGTAGAAGTAAGAGATATTCTAGGTTTTGATATTGGTACACAGCGATCATGGAGAGATTCACGAATTGCATTTAATACTTTAAGATATTATTTTGAATCATTAGGGATATTAGTATTTCAGGTATCAAAGATTGCAATTGATGAATTTAGAGCCTGTGCGATTTCAGAATACCCAATACCAATAATTATAATAAATCGTAGTGACTCGTATAATGGAAGATCTTTTTCTATGGTGCATGAATTATATCATTTGATTAATCAACAATATGATATTGAGATCAATCCTACAGCAAAAATCATTCCACCAGAGTTAATAAGTATTGAACAAGATGCAAATAGTTTTGCCTCAGATTTTCTTATCCCATCAGATGTATTTCTTTCTGAAATTACTAGGTTTTGGAGAGATGATCCTGATCAATTTATTTATTCTATTTCAAGGAAATATAGTGTTAGCAAAGAATTTATTGCAAGACGTTTACTCGATGAAAAAATTATTGATGAAAATTACTATTATTTAGTTAGAGATGAAGGTATAAAACGATCAAAACGAAAAGGCGGGTTCGTTCCTCCGAATGTTGATTGTTTAAGCAAAAATGGAAAAATCTATTCATCAGCAGTATTTGAAGAATTACTGTCTGGTAGATTATCTAGAGTTCAAGCTAGTAGCTATTTAGATGTGAAAGAAAAATGGTTTGATCGAATCCAAGGATCATTATGATGAAGTATTGTATTGATTCTTGCTCACTGATTACTCTAAAAAATGATTACAGACAATCTGTATTTCCAAAAATATGGATAAAATTTGAAGAATTACTAAATAATAAAACTATAGTTTCATCCTTTGAAGTATTTGAAGAATTGAAAACAACGGAGGATGATAAAGCATATTTATTGGCATCAAAATATGAAGATTGCTTTATATCACCAGAGTTAGAGATCCAAATGGAAGTAAAGCGTATTTTATCGATCTATCCTAACCTAATTCGAATAAAAGAAAGAAAATCTGGAGCAGATCCATGGGTAATTGCAACTGCAAATATATATGATTTAACTGTTATTACTGAAGAGCAACATGCAGGAAATCTTGAATACCCAAGGATACCTGATGTTTGTGACGATTTAGATTGTCGACATATTAGATTAATAGATTTATTCGAGGAAGAAAACTTTGAATCGTGAAAATCGATATAACAAGCTTTTGAAGCAGTCAGTCGGGATGTCATGATCCTTGGTGCGCCTTGAAGCGTACATTTTATATACCAGTGGGTGTAAGTCCCTCCCGGACAATTTTCCATTTATCCGGAAGTAATAAGGACAGCTGATTCCGTGAGGATGAAAGTTGAAGCTCTTTTGAAACAGAATACAGGTCGTAACGTAAGTGAACACAGAGTAGCCTCGTTAGTGACGTTATTAATGCAGTTGGTGAGATGGTCAAGAACAAGC
>NZ_QQPQ01000055.1 GCF_003346715.1 Oceanispirochaeta sp. M1 | reverse complement strand
ACTCTGGCAAGAGACAGTTTCACACTCCAGCGGGAACTCTCCAGTTTCTACCAGTTTGTGCAAAGACCCTGATTCGTCAATCAGATTGTGCCTATGCTGTTATTTCTTCAGAGACCTCCAATGATTTTCTTTTGAACTTCATCCCTTCGCAAATGCTGACGCTTTTGGCATTTCCAGCATCCCATTACAATCAAATGCAATGTCATTCCGGTTTTATCCTCCAAACCATTACTGGCTTTCACAGGCCGGAACTTAATCACTACTACGGATTCATCTGACATCCTGCAAAGCATCAAATGGTTCTTGGCTTTCACCTTGTTCCATCCTATCGAATAAATCGAACTCTACTGGACTTCCCCAGTTAATTTCCTGACTCCCTGTGAACAATCACATCCTCAATCACAAACTGAGTCTGATCAGTATCGGGCGTTCCCATTTTTAGCAAGGTTACCCACTCAGCCTGCCGTATCAGGTTCGCTTTCGCTATGTACCATTCACTTCCTATTGCTTCCTTCAGTCCCTTCCGTTACCAGAAACGCCCTTGCAATTCGGATTGACTTCCCCTGATCAGGGTGTCTTCTCTATCTTTCAAGAGATCGGGTTAGCCAGCCTTGCTGGGCAAACTAAAAAAGCCGGTTCTGGAAAGAACCGGCTGTATATATCAAACTGCTTTAATCAAGACAGTAGTTCACCTGGCAATTGGCGGGAGAGCTGCTGAAACATCATATCACCGATGCCCAGACCCGCTGTTCCGCTCATTTTCTTTGAATACTCATCGTAGAGCATGTCTTCAAAGATATCTTCACCCATATTTCTTTTGGTTAGTTCTGAGCGGTTTATGGTTTTTTTCATGGCATCCAGCATCTGCTTGATAAATATAGCTTCAAAATCATCACAGGCCGATTTGAGTTTCTTCATCTCTGCGTTAGAGATGCTGGTATTGCTCAGTTTATTCTCAAGCTGTATGGAAGAACTATTACTTAGATGAAAATTCCCTGCTGCGCTGATGCTGTCCATGGTCTACCCTACCTTTTCAGGTTATTTGCGATTCCAAGCATGGAATCTGATGTCTGTATGGCCTTGGAGTTTAATTCATATGCCCTCTGTGCCACAATCATGTTTACCATTTCTTTAACGACAGAAACGTTGGAGTTCTCAAGGAATTTCTGATAAACTTTACCCATTCCGTCAAATCCGGGCCTTCCGCCTATGGGATCACCCGATGCACTTGTTAATTTAAATGTATTTTCACCGATAGCCTGCAGACCGGCAGGGTTTACAAAACGGAACAGCTGAACCTGCCCTACATCAACAGGATCATCACTTCCGGGGAGTTTTACATTGATTCTTCCATCCTGGCTGATAGCAAATGATTCTCTGATGAATCCCTCGGGAAGGATTACTTCGGGAAGTACCTTATTACCGTTGGATGTGACAAGCTGACCATTGCTGTCAATCTTGAATGCACCATCTCTGGAATACCCGTAACTGCCGTCAATCTGGAGAGTTCTGAAGAATCCTTCGCCCTGAATGGCAATATCTGATTCATTCCCTGTGTTCTGAAGAGATCCCTGAGTAAACATTCTCTGGGATGCGGCAACCTTTACACCGTGACCTACCTGGATTCCTGTAGGAACCACAGTATCCTCGGTAGCGGGTGTACCGGCAATCCGGCTGGTCTGATAGATAAGATCTTCAAAATCCGCACGTACCTGCTTAAAACCTGTTGTGTTTACATTCGAAAGGTTATTTGAAATCGTATCAATGTTGAACTGCTGTCCGTTCATTCCGGATGCTGCTGTCCATAATGATCTCATCATAATTATACTCCTGTACTACCTGAGTGAATAATATCACTCAGGTGAATTAACAAAGAGACCCGGGGATCTCCCATCTATTTATAGCTAGTACTTAGCCGCTTGATTTATCAATTTGCCCAGCAGAGAATCCTGTGTGCTGATCATTTTCTGATTTGCTTCGTAGGCTCTGTTTACTTCAATCATATTTACCATTTCAGTTACAGAGTTCACATTGGAGGCTTCCAGAAACCCCTGCAGTACAGTGGGGCGCTCCTTAATATCGGTCATAAAAGCCGCCCCGGATTCGGGTGTGTCGGTCCACATACTGCTTCCCATTTTTTTAAGAAATCTGTTACCGTTGCCTTCAAACTGAACAACTTTAAGAGTATCCACCAGTTCTGAACCGGCCCAGTCATTCTCCTGCATGGAAACAAGACGCTGAGGATTATCGGACAGCTCTCCGTTCTGGAAGATCCGCCCCTTTTTATCTATTGTGAAATTATTTAATTTAATCTGAACGGGTCCCTCTTCACCAAGTACGGGATATCCCTCTTTTGTAAGAAGATATCCTTCCTTACCGAGAATAAAGGAACCGTTTCTTGTGAAGCGTTCACCATCATTAGTCTGAATTGTGAAAAAACCGTCACCATCCAGGGCCATATCAAAGGGATTGGATGTCTCCTTCATTGCGCCCTGATCGAATACGGTGAATGACTCGTTATACTCAACACCCATTCCGAGTTTACCTACTATGGGAGCCGTATCGACGGAGCCGATGGGAAACTGATGAACACCGTCGTCGTTGAAACGACGTATCATCATCTCGGGAAAAGCCTTATGAATTGATGTGTCTTTTTTATAGCCTGTCAGGTCGACATTGGCAAGGTTGTTGGACAGGGCATTCAGCCTGTGCTGCTGAGCCTGCATCCCGCTTGCTGCGGTATAAAGTCCACGAATCATAAAGTCTCCTCTCCCGTTCAGAAATAAGAATATTTCTAAAACTTCTTATTCTATAATCGGAAGAGGAAAATTTTACTTTACTGGAATTTGCGGCGAGGGTGTCCTTTCCCCGCATTTCCCTTGTTATATGGGGCTCCGCCTCTGCTTCCACCTCTGCTTCCACCGCGATCTCCACCGCGATCTCCACCGCGATCTCCACCTCGGTATCCACCAGATCCACCAGATCCACTACTTCCACTGTGTCCACCAAAGGAGGAAGTGGGACCTTTCTGGACATCAACTTCAATCGTCTTGTCTCCGAAGGGAACCTTACTTACAGCCTGTTCAACAACTTCAGCATAATTGGCATCGATCTGAACAGATGACTTTGTAGGGCCGATATCAATACGTCCGATAGGAACTTTGGACCCCTTGGTACTTCTGTTGATCAGAGAGATGATATGCTGGGGACTAATTCTGTCACTGTGTCCCAGGTTAAGATTCATATGAACATAGCGGACATTACTGTCACGACCACCGTCACGACCGCCGTCACGACCTCCACGACTGTCACGACCTCCGTCACGACCTCCACGGCTGTCACGGCTGTCACGACCTCCACGGTCTCTATCTCTTGAATTATCCATCTTCACAGGTTTAAGATCCTGCTGCTGACCGTAATAGGTGAGGAAACGGTTGAATTCCATGGAGATAAACTGCTTGAGAAGTGAATCTCTATCCACTTCCCTGAGTTTATCCTCAATGATTCCGATGTAGGGAGCAATCTGCTCTTCATCCACATCTACATTCTGAACCCTGTCAATCAGGTGCATCAGCTGCTGCTCACAGATATCCTCACCAAGGGGGACGGGTGCTTCAAGAATCTTCCGCCCAAGGGTGTTCTCAATTCTTTTAATTTTGTATTTTTCCCGCATATTGACGATGGCACAGGATGTACCTCTACGTCCGGCACGTCCGGTACGTCCACTACGGTGGTTATATGATTCAATATCATCAGGAAGTTCATAATGGATAACATGGCTCAGATTGTTTACATCCAGACCTCTTGCAGCAATATCAGTTGCAACAAGAATCTGCAGACTCTGGTCCCGGAACTTCTTCATTACATATTCACGCTGCTGCTGGGACATATCTCCATGCAGAGCATCCGCACTATAACCATCTTTGATCATCTTATCGGCGATCATCTGGGTATCGGCTCGGGTACGGCAGAACACAAGGCCGTAAATCCCGGGATTAAAGTCCACAAGACGCTTAAGGGCATTGTAACGGTCTCTGGCCTGTACCAGATAGTAGTAATGTTCAATTGTATCGGTTCCGCTGTTCTTCTTTCCAACGGAAACTTCAATGGGATTATTCATATATTTTGAAGCGATACGAGCCACTTCGGGAGGCATAGTTGCCGAGAATAGAAGAGTCTGGCGCCCATCAGGAGCCTCGCTCAGAATATAATCGAGTTCATCCCGGAACCCCATGTTAAGCATGATATCCGCTTCATCCAGTACCAGATAGCGTAGTTTACTGATATCAGCAAGCCCTCTTTTTATCATATCCACCAGACGGCCCGGTGTGGCTACCAGAATCTGTGGTTTCATTTTAAGAGACCTGATCTGAGAACCCATATCCTTTCCACCGTAAACGGGGACAAGTTTTAGATCCTTATCAAACCTTGCAAAATTTTCCATCTCTCTATTACTCTGAAGACACAGTTCCCTTGTGGGACAAAGTACAATCGCCTGAATGTCTCTGCTGCTGGTATCAACAAGATCTACTAGAGGTAATCCGAATGCCGCTGTTTTTCCTGTTCCTGTCTGTGCAAGACCGGTTACATCACGATCAGTCTCAAGAAGAATGGGGATTATCTTTTCCTGAATAGGAGTAGGCTCTTTGAATCCCATTTTCTCAACGGCTTTGAGCGTAGTTTCGCTCAGGGGTAAATCATTAAATTCCAAATATATATTCCTTAGTTTTTTTGTCTCTATAAATTTAACCGGGATATGAATGGATTTGAAATCGACTATGAAACCGGCCGCTAATACAGGACTTTGCAGGGTGCATCATAGGATAAGAGGAGAGCTCTGTCAAAGGGTAAAGACAAGCGGTATGAGACTTTATTGATATATAGGCTTATTTTTCGAGTTTTTTCAGCAATGGAAGTATTTCATTGAGGTTACGGATGTGGTGATTTACTGTTTTTTCCCGTTCAATTACCTTCTGAGGTGAAACAGCCTGAAGAAACTGACTGGTCAGGACAGCAGTCATTCCGGCTTCTGCCGAAGCAATGAGCTCCTGATTTCCGCCATCCCCCACGTAAAGGCAGTCTTCTGCATCCACTCCCACCCTCTCTGCTGCCAGGGCAAAGATCTCGGGATCGGGCTTCATAAATCCTTCATGACAGGAAAAGATTATCTCATCAAAGCAGCTGTCCAGTTCTGAGCCCTTCCAGGCTTCAATCTCAATGACATCCGCATTACTCACCAGAGCAGTCTTATACCCGGCCTTACGGATTCCTCTGAGGCTGTCCACCACACCTTCGGGAGGGTTTTCCAGACAGTACCTGAAACGGATGCGCCGCTCATCAACAGCTTCCTTCAGGACATCCTCGGGAATCCATGGATCAATCTTCCAGGCTACATCTTTAATGATTTCTATAGGATCAGTGATTGCTCCTATCAGACGCTGTCTGGATTTGTGAAAGAGGGCATTGGACCACGCCTCCGGCGGGACTCCAAGTATTTCGTAGGTAAACCTGCCGGGTGCATCCTTCAGGTGTTTTAATGATGTAAGGGTTGTAAACAGATCAAAAAGAACAGCTTTATATTTTTTCAAAGTTTTAACTCCATGTTCCATCTCAGTCTATTGCAGATCGGCTCAGGTATCGTTAATATGGCACAGCAGATTGTTAATCTGTCCTGGGTGGTGCCAGATAAGATCAGCAAGACCTGATTGTACCCGCCCTCGGGAAGTATGCTTCACTGTATGCTCCCGATAAATAAAAACTGGGAGAATTCAATGAACGAACTCCTCTGGTTTGCCATGATGATGGCAAACTTCCTCTTTATCTTACTTTTTTACAGGCTTTTTGGAAAGACAGGTTTATTTATCTGGATTCCTATTGCCGCCATCATAGCAAATATCCAGGTTCTGAAGCTTGTTGATCTGTTCGGAATCAACGCAACCCTGGGTAATATAGTCTACGCCTCCAGCTTTCTGGTTACAGATATATTATCGGAAAACTATGGAAAGAAGACGGCCACTAAAGCGGTCTTTGTGGGCTTTCTGTCCCTCATCGCCTCGATGGTTCTTTTCCAGGCTGCACTTTGGTTTACCCCTTCTGCAGATGACTGGGCTCAGGAAGCTCTTAAAAATATCTTCGGACTTATGCCCCGTATTGTCCTGGCCAGCCTTCTTGCATTCGGTATTTCACAACTCCATGATGTATGGGCCTATAATTTCTGGAAAAGGAAATGGCCTGCTGACCGATTTATCTGGATAAGAAACAATGCCAGCACAATGGTAAGTCAGTTGATTGATTCTGTTGTGTTTACAGCTGTAGCCTTTGCCGGCCAGCTTCCTATGAACGTCCTAATTCAGATATTTATATCTACATATGTTCTCAAATGGCTTGTAGCGGCTATGGATACACCTTTTATCTATCTTGCTGTTAGGATGTATAAGTCAGGAAAGATTCCCGAGGAAATTTAATTCCCCGGTGATCAAAAAAACTGCAGGATCTATTCCTGCAGTTTATTTTTGTTCAGCCGGTGTCAGTTGTGAGCAATGACTCTATCTAGTTCTTCTCTTTAGCCTCTCGTACCAGGAGCTCCTTAACCTCTGCAGAGCTTTCACAGGAGAGAAGATCCTCCATCATATTTTCCTTGTTCAGAATTGCACTTATGGAAGAGAGAAACTGAATATGGGGTCCAGCTGCCTGCTTGGGAGACAGAGTCATGATAAAGATCTTTGCGGGAAGACCATCCAGTGAGTCGAACTCAATTCCCTGCTTCTTCAGTCCGATAGAAACGACAAGATCTGATACACCGTCGGACTTACCATGGGGGATGGCTATTCCTTTCTGCATACCAGTACTCATGGAAGCTTCCCTCTCAAGAACAGCCTCAAGACAGTCCTCATAATTATTGAGTTTACCATCGGCTTCCATCAGAGCAACCATCTCTCTGATAACACTGTCTTTATTATTTCCTTTAAGGTCCATGATTATACAGTTTTCGGAAATCAGTTTAAAAAAGTTATTCTGGATTCTTGTCTTATCACTTGCCAGTTCTTTTATCAGCTCTACCGGCTTAGCCATAGTTTTCAGCTTTTCAATTATGTCGTTCATCAGAATAAGAGTTTCATAGATAACAGTCTTGATATAAAGAACATCCTCTGGATCGGAAACGACCTCAAAATAGTCGTAATACTCATGAAGTGTAAGGAATACATCTCCCTTTCTTACCTGATAGATATGATGATCAAGTTCCATATCGTGGAGAAAAAAACCCTCTTCCTGCAGAGAACCGACAACCTTTGAGATAGCCAGCTGTGTCATCTCTCTGGATGGAAAATCAAATTTATTAACTACCATACTGGAACCCTTCATTTCTGTTTTGGTACCCAGTTTGTCCTTTTTCAAGAGAAGAGTGAGAATGGGAGGCGGTATCAGGGTAGTTAACAGAGTCATAAGAACGGCTACTCCGAACTGTCCGGGATTAAGAATACCCGATGAGATGCCTATACCGGCCATAATCAGGGCGACCTCTCCACGGGGTACCATACCGGCACCGATTCTGGCCGCACCCAGGAGATTGAAGTTCAGAAAGAGGGAGGGAAAACCGCAACCAATAATCTTGGATAAAATTCCTATGAGTGAGAAGAGAAGACCCGCCATAAAGATCCTTGGATTCAGGATCTCATTTACATCTACCAGCATTCCCATAACACAGAAGAAAATGGGCACAAAGAATTCCTGAAGTGGATGTATCTTCTCCTGAATAACAAAACTCAGATCTGTTCTGGACAGAGACAGTCCCATTACATAGGCACCGATAATCATGGCCAGGCCGGCTTTTTCAAAAATCCCTGAGAGGATCAGAGCCAATCCGAGGCTCATTACAGAGATAGATGTTTCACTGCCGAATATCTTAAGACTGTTCCCGATTTTTCTGGCAAAGAGAATACCCAGCAGTGTAAAACCGAGCCAGACACCCACAGCCTTCAAAGCGATAACTGCGATGGAGCCCCAGCTTACAGATCCTCCATGTCCTGTCACAACAGAAACAATACCCAGCACGATGGCCAGCAGGATAATTCCCAGAACATCATCAATTACCGCTGCCGCAAGTATGGTAACCCCTTCTGGAGAATCCATCTTTCTCTGCTCGGAAAGTATACGCGCCGTAATCCCCACTGATGTGGCTGTACTGATGACACCGAAAAACAGACAGACCGGTGCTCCCATGGAAAGACCGGTGATAAGGCTTCCGCCCCAGGCACCTGCAACAAAAGAGACAGCCACACCGCCGATACCGATGACTGCACCCTTCACCGAAAAGCGGAGAAAGAGGGTCAGATCGGTCTCTAGACCGGAATGAAAGAGCAAAATGATAGAAGCTATAGTAGAAATCCCGTAGAGTTCAGGAGTAACTGGAAATGATGGATCTATAATGGGAAAAAGACCGTGTTGGAATCCCCAGAATGGAAGACCACCCAGAAGATAGGGACCGATTATGATTCCCATAAGCAGCTCACCCAGTACGGAAGGCATATTGGCCTTCTTCATAAGAAAACCACCGAGCTTTGCAGCAAACAGGATAATACCTATCTGAAAGACAAGATTTGTCATCTTGTGCATTAAATCTTCTTCCCCTGCTACGTTTGCAAAGAGGGGAAGAGCTATAATTAATAGTAATATGCTTATAAAAAAAAGACGTTTTTTATTCATTTATAAATCCTGTGAAAAGAGCTTTGATCACATTATCAATAAAACCATTTTCTGAGAAGGAGTCCAGGGGAAGATTATTTCCCTTTTCTTTTATCAAGAGCGTTTCTGATGATTCTTGAAGGGCTGGGTCTATTCAGTTTATGCTTTCCCAGCTGTTCCCGCAGAGAATGGCCCAGCTCACCATAGAAGGGCATAAGAAAACGGGTCCTGTTGAAATATCCCGACTGAACCTTATCCCGCAGTTCCAGCTTAAGCATTTCAAAGTCAACCTGCCATCTCTCTTCTGATTCATTAACAAAGGTTTTAATTCTGGAGGCAATATTAAATGACTGCCAGAGGTCCACAGAAAATACTCCGCCATAGAGACCCAGAAAGAATGACATATAGAGATTGTTATTTAGAAAATCAATTCTCTGACTTAAAAAAGGATATAAAACCAGACTGAAAAAGATTCCCAGCAGCATCCATAAAAAACTGTACATTGGGCAGACCAGTCCCTGAATATTCAACCAACTGTTCGAATAATCCCAGAGGCGTATTTTGAAAATTTTTGTAAAGATCAGACCAGCGATGTATTCAAGTAATGTCAGCCCCGTAAAAAAGACAAGGGCTCTGATGGGAAGAGCAAGATCAAGCTCACAGATCTGATAGAGAATAATGACACCAAAACCATATAAAGGAAGCCAGGGACCGCTTAAAAAACCGGGATTGATCCAGCGCCTGGCCAGACCGAAGTAACGACGCCATAAAATTTCAAGAACCCAGCCGGTGACAGTTCCACTTAAGAATAGAAAAAGGTACTTAAAAAGAAGAATGAGAATAAAGTAGAGAGACATGGCTGCTCCTTAAGAATCAAAAACAAGATGAGTCATGGAGAGGCTGCTGTCAGAACCGCAATTAACAAAGGATGAAAAGTTACACCCCGTTTCTCGGCAGGCATCTTCCAGGTGACTCAGGTAGTAATATAGGATTTCGGGGTTATAGTTGTCATCACACTGTCCGTCTTCTTCCATATAATCCTTGATTTCCTGTCTATCCAGACGGCTGTTATCTCTGTGAAAGAGAATATCATTAATTTCTCTTGATTCTTTTTCACCGCTTACAACAATTGTTCTTATCCTATTGATTTTACCGCGGCTTGTGCTGTTCTTCATTTCAAAAAGAAAGCTGAACCTTGTTTCAGGGGATATCTTTCGTTTGATAAGCTCTTTGCGTATCTGGTCATTGATAGGATAATCTTCAGACTGCTTTCCACTCTGCTCCAGAATACGGTTATAGAGATTGATAAGGTTCTCCCGTTCTGAACACTGCAGATATTCAAGGAGAACCAAAGCATTGAACTCCGGCAGATCAAAACGTTTTATATAGAGTGCAATATGACTGATAACATCATTATGAAGCTGTTTAACTTCATCAATTTTTCTGTATCCCAGAAGAATATATTTAGTAAGGGGATGCATCTCTCTAATCAGTTTCTCGGCCAGACCCATTTTCTTATGCTGTTCATCATCCTGAAAAAGCTCATAATGCTCCTTCCACAGACTGATAAGAAGATTTCTTCTGAAAAGTGCAAGCTCTTCTGTTCTTGATGCCAGTGATTTTTCAACCCAGGCCATAGACTGATCGGAGGCAGCATCCAGTTTCTGACGGGGATGCTGACGGTTCCACTGCTTAATCAGTTTAGTATTCACGGTCTTCTCAATCAGATCACGACTGAATTGTTTATATAAAACTGTAAAGAAAAGCAGTTTACTCAGATCCAGGATGTCCCTGCGGCTGGTGATAACATCATCCAGACGGATATCGATCCGTTTAAGACAGTTTTTTAAAATCAGCTTGCGGACAACATCAGGCTTATAGGTACATACAGGTAATTCGTGCCCCGAAAGTCCCTTCTCTCCTCCCGTATTCTTCAGTACACTCAGCCCCGTAGTATTCAGAACCAGGGTCATCGGCAGTTTCAGAGGGAGAATACTCTCCCTGGGCAGAACTGCGTCCATCAATGAAGAGGAGAGAGGTGGAGGATTTTTATATGTATCGGAATTGGGGGTCACACCTGTCATTGTCGTAATAATCCACCCGAAAGGGACCTCGGGTCAAGTAAATGTTTCTTAATAATTTTTTTAATAATTCCAGTTCCCCGATAAAATAAGCTTAAAAAGAGACTATAAATGTACGTTTGTTTTTTTATTAATAATCCAGATGGATTTGATAACCGCTATGAGCCCTCATATTCATTACTCTTCCATCATCAAAAATAAGATACTGTCCCTTGATTCCTGCAAGGACGCCCTGTATTAGAGGAGCCTTGTCCAGCTTCTGGGATTTCACTTTATCAGGATATTCTGTTACAGGATATTCTAATACTGTAGACTCGGAATCATCACTTACCCAGACAGAAAATCTTTCAGGAAGTTCAGGTATAAGCTCCTTTTTCACCTGTGCCAGGGAGCTGTCGGCGACCTGATTTTTCAGCATTCTCTGCCAGTTAGTTCTGTCTGTAAAAGAATCCTTTAGATAGACCTCAAGCTCTCCTGCATTAAAACGGTTGGGGCAGCGTGCCAGGATCAGGCCTTCGCTGGCTCCCTGATCAATCCAGCGGGTCGGTATCTGATCATCCCTGGTGACCCCCACTTTTACGGCACTGGAGAGGGCCAGATAAACAAAATGGGGTCTGTTGTGATGGAGCATCTCCCATTCAGGATCTCTCCCCTTCCCTTCATGGGCAAGGCAGAGTTCCGGGCGGATAATACACTCGGCGTTTTCAGGGGCATTACGGAAACAGTCATAGCAGCTGCCCTGGGCAAATGTTTTTTTTATTTTTCTACCACAGACTACACAGTGAACAACACCCTCAAATGAAATACTCACAGATCGTCCGATAAGCTCATTCATATTCACTTCACCCTCAGAGCCTTCCATAAAGTACTGAATGGGAGATTTATGTTCTGTTCTCATTTTTCTTATATCTATCTGTACCATGGATATTACCCCTTTGGAAAAATCCGGACTGTAAATTTCGGATTGAAGATTCCTGATAGAATGAAATATTCTTTACACCCTATACCCTATCTATTACCATAGTACATATATAACAATAACCCGAGTATATACAAGCAAGTACCCATGGAGATTATTATGGACTTCAAAACTCCCCTGCTCACCACACTCATCTCGCTTCTATTCTTCTCCTGTGCCTCCGCTCCAATGGAAGGTCGCGCCGTAAAATCCCCTGAAGAGAGACCTGCTGCAGAAATCAGTAAAATACAGCAGGAACTGGTGAAATCCGCAGAATGGGCTCTTGGAAGGAAACGTCTGGAAGTTAAGGGGAGAAAATTCAATATGGACTGTTCGGGTGTTGTACTGGCTGTGTACTATAAATCCGGAGTGGACCTTCAATCATACATAAGCAGATACTCAGGCGGCGGTGTTCAGAGACTCTATGCCTTTATGAATGATCAGCAGCTCTTATACAAGCAGCCCCATCTGGCTCCGGGAGATATGCTTTTCTGGGATAACAGCTATGATAGAAATAAAGATGGGGAAATAAATGATACTCTGACCCATGTGGGTATGGTTGTCCATGCGGATGAAGATGGTAATATTATGTATATCCATCATAATTACAGACTGGGAATTGTTCTGGCAAAGATGAATCTTCTTGACCCCGATAACCTGGAAGTGAATTCCCCCATGCGGGCAAAGGGGTCAGAAACTGGACATGTCCCCCTCTGGCTCTCAAGTCATCTGCTCAAAAAGGCTGCCAGAGCCTACGAAATAGCTGAATAGTCTTTATCCTCCTGTGTATAATGGACAGGAATAAGCTTAAATATTACAATCCTCTCATAATACTTACCCAGAGGAGCTGTTTCTGGCTGACATATATATAAGCGGGCATAAAAATCCCGACATGGATTCAATCTGCAGTGCGTACTGCTACAGTGTACTGAAAAACAGAATTGATCCTGAAAACAGATATATTCCCATTCGCTGCGGTCATATGAACAAGCAGACTAAAATGGTTTTCAATAAAGTGGAGGCCCAGCCTCCCCGGCTTATGGCAAATATCAGTCCACAGGTTTCTGATGTATCCAAGAGAGACATCCCCACACTGGATGTAAATGATCCTGTCTTCACCGCTATCAGACGGCTGGATGAGGAAAATATCTCTGTCATCCCTGTATTTGCAGATGAAAGCGAGTTCAAGGGAATTGTCAGTATTCATGAAATATCCGGTTTTCTTATGAGTGATACTCTGGAAAAAAGACCACAGTACCGATTCAGGATCAACAACTTCAAGCGGGTTCTTCCCGGTTATTTTTACAGAAGGGGTCAGGATCAGGAATTTGATGCTCCCATCATGACCGGTGCCATGCCCTATGAGATAAGCAAAGAACGGATCAATGAGATGCTTCCTCTCAAACCTCTTCTTGTCATAGGAATGAGAGAAGATATTCTTCAGTTTGCTGTAGAAGAACAATGTCCTGCAATCATTCTTACAGGAATGGAGAATGATGAGAAAATAAAAGTGGATTTCTCAAAATACAAAGGCACTGTTTTTATCAGTCATACTGATACTGCAGAGACAATACGTCTTCTGAGACTGAGTACTCCCCTGAAAAATGTTATAAATAAATCTCCCGAGATTCTGCAGAGCAGCCTCAGTTTTGATGAAGCAAAAAAGGTGATGGTTAATTCCTCTTTAAGAGGTATTCCTGTTTTTGAAGATAATCAGTTCTCAGGAATCGTAACCCGTCGCTGTTTTATTGAGAAACCGAAAAAGAATCTGATACTTATGGATCATAATGAAATTGACCAGAGTGTTCCCGGGGCAGATCAGACAGAGATCCTTGAGATTATAGACCATCATAGACTGGGAAACAGCAGAACAAAAGAACCCATCTATGTTTATGCCCGTCCAGTGGGCAGTACCTGTACTATCGTCTACACACATTTTAAAATGAATCTTCAGGAAGTGGATGCTGAACTGGCTACTCTGCTGGTATCAGGAATCCTTTCGGATACGGTCCTTCTGAAATCTCCTACAACAACAGACCTGGATAGAGAGACAGTTAAGGAACTAATAGAAATAGCCTCACTGAATTTTGAAGATTTCGGACAGGAGCTGTTCAGCCAGAACTCTGCCCTGGAAGAGAGTGATCCCCGGGATATTCTAGGTGCGGATTTCAAGATCTACCGTGAGGAGCTGAATGTGGGAATTTCCCAGGCTGAAGTTGTAACTCTGGAAGATGTTGAGGATGTTAAAAGCAGATATATGGATGCCATGGAAGATCTCCGGAAAAAGAAGAGACTCGACTGCGTCATGCTCCTGATTACAAACGTGATCAAGGTAGAAAGTAATCTGCTGATGACCTCACATGCAGGAATTGAGGAAAGACTTATCTATAACAAGATTTCGGACCAGTTGTACAATCTTCCGGGAATATTATCCAGGAAGAAACAGCTTCTCCCCGAGATACTGAGAGTACTTGAAGAGATTAATAAATAATCCTCTGGAATAGAAAAGAGCGGGAGAGTAGAGACTTGCAAGGAAAAACAGCCCTGATTACAGGCAGTGCCAAAAGAATCGGGAGGGCCTGCGCCCTTAAACTTGCAAAAGAAGGCGCAGACATACTGATTCATTATAACAACTCCCACGATGAAGCCGAAGAACTGGCCGCATCTATCCGTATTGCCGGAGGAAAAGCCTGGACAGTACAGCAGGACCTCTCTGAAAAAGGTTCGGCGGAAAAACTGATGAAACAGTCTCTTGAAAAGACGGGTGGGATTAATTATCTGGTGAATTCAGCATCCATATTCCCTGAAAACAACTACGCCGATGTTCAGCAGAATGATTTTGAAGAAAACCTTCAAATCAATGCCCTTTCTCCCTTTTTTCTCTCAAGAGCCTTTGCAGAAACATCTAAATCTGCAGAATGCATTATCAACTTCCTTGATTCAAGAATTATCGATTACGACAGATCGCATCTGGCATATCATGTGAGTAAAAAGGTACTGTTCTCCCTGACCCGTATGCTCAGTGAAGAACTGGCTCCGAATGTAAGGGTAAATGCTGTAGCCCCCGGACTGGTGATACCTCCTCCGGGAATGACCGAAGAATATCTCAAGGAGAGAATACATACGAATCCCCTGAACAGAATAGGGACTCTGTCCCAGGTCAGCGATAGTATGTATTTCCTTATCAAAAATACATTTATTACAGGACAGGTCATCTTCGTAGACGGCGGCCGTCACCTGAAAGGAAGTTTTTATGGACTATGACTTAATGGACAAAACTTATATTTCTGATCTTCTATTCCGCTGCATTATCGGTATCAACCCGGATGAAAGAGTGAATAAACAGGATGTTCTTATCAACCTGACTATATATACAGATTTCAGCAGATGTATTGAGACAGAAGATATTGAAGACACGGTCAACTATAAAAGTTTAAAGCTTGACATTATGACACTTGTAGAAGGTTCATCCTACCTACTGGTGGAGAAACTGGCATCAGCTGTCAGTGAATGCTGCCTCTCCTATAAAGGAGTCCAGGCCGTTAAAGTCAAGGTGGAAAAGCCTACTGCCCTGCGTTTCGCAAAATCCGTAGGAGTGGAAATCTTCAGAAAAAACTGATGAATATCTATATCGGAGTCGGTTCTAATATTGAGCCGGAAAAAAATATTATTTGCGCCCTGAAAATCCTGTTGGCCAGGAATTTCAGGTTCTCAATGATATCGACTCATTACAGGACAGAGGCCCTCGGGCATAAAGATAATCCCTCCTATATAAACGGAATATGGAAAATCGATATCCCGGAATCAGATTCGGGATTAGATTATGAAACTCTGAACCGGATACTTAAGGAAACGGAACAGAGCTGTGGTAGAATCCGTACTACGGATAGATGGGCAAGCCGTACAATTGATCTGGATATTCTTTTAATGAAAAGCTATATTTCTGAAGAGATCCTGGAAAGAGACTTTATATATATCCCACTCCTGGAAATAGATTCTGAACTGGAGCTCCCGGGGTATGGTAGACTTAAAGAACTGGTTGATCAGAATAAAATATTTGATATGAATCCTTTATCCGTTTTTACGGAAAGTCTAAGGAGAATGATAGATGAATAAAGAAAAAGTAAGCGGACTGATAAGAGAGCTCCTTATTGAGATAGGTGAAGATCCCGACAGAGAGGGACTGTTAAAAACTCCCGAACGTGTTGCGGAAGCCTACAAGTTTCTGACTAGCGGATACAGCATGGATCTTAAATCAGTTATCAATAATGCGGTGTTTGAATCTGAAGCCAACAATATGATTGTCTGTAAAGATATTGAGGTCTACAGCCTCTGTGAGCACCATATGCTCCCCTTTTTCGGTGTCTGTCACATTGGTTATATCGCAAAAGATAAAGTCCTTGGAGTCAGTAAACTGGCTCGTATTGTTGATTTCTATAGCCGCAGACTCCAGATCCAGGAGCGTCTCACGGCCGAAATAGCCAGAACAGTGCGGGATGAAGCCGGAGCAGAGGGTGTTGGAGTTGTAATGGAATGCCGTCATATGTGTATGATGATGAGGGGTGTTCAGAAACAGAACTCTTCTATGTTGACCTCATCCGTGCTAGGCAGTTTTCACTCTTCAATCGCAACAAGAGAAGAGTTTATGAGTCTGATCCGTCATTAATAAAATGAAAATTATGGCGGCGGTTTTCACTGAGTTTCTTATGAAGTGTATCTGTAGTCATAAGATTGGATGAGGTGAAGTAATGCCCGATGGGGCAACCCATCTTCTTCTGCTCTCTCACAAGATTCTCCAGCTTGGAGGGACTCAGATAACCGAGACGTACAGCGGCTTCTCCAAAAAGTTCATAGGGATTCTTAGCTCTGATGATATCCAGAACTTCTGCAAAATCCAGTAATCCCGATTCAGTAGCCAGTTCTCCCAGTTTAGGTCTGTTTCTATACTGCCAGACCAGGGCCTGTACAAGTTCTGTCCATGAAATATATCCTGAATAATACAGAAACTCTGCAAAACGGAGATTTCTTCCAGGCGTTTTTCCACTGAAGAAGATCTCTTCACTTTTTTTCTTTCCTGCTGCAGCAGGGTTCCCGCCTCTCTTAGCAGAGCTTGTTCCTGCAGCTGACGTTGCCTTTGCAGACTTATTTTTAGTCTGATCACTGCTGCGGCTTGAGGCTGCGGGCCTGGCGGCCGGTTTAGCTGCGGGCCTGGCGGCCGGTTTAGCTGCGGGCCTGGCGGCCGGTTTAGCTGCGGGCCTGGCGGCCGGTTTAGCTGCGGGCCTGGCGGCCGGTTTAGCTGCGGGCCTGGCGGCGGGTCTAGCTGCGGGCCTGGCGGCCGGTTTAGCTGCGGGCCTGGCGGCCGGTTTTGGTCTAACAGGATCAGCGCTGCGGGCTGTATAGGGAGTCTGCTCCTTCTGAACCCTCTCCATCAGGATATTAAATGCATCATTGAGTTCCTGAAATCTGAGCTTCATAATACGGGGATCTTTCCCCATATGTGCGGCGAGGTCCGGATGAGATTTTTTTGCTTTGTTGCGAAATGCTTTTTTCAGAGATTCTTCATCACATAGATCTACTCCCTTACCGGTTATACCCATCAGTATGAAAAATGCTTTCTGTTCCTCAGCGGTCAATGTCATTCTCAATTCAGAACTCCTCCTGTATCTATATTATAATCGACAAAGGATGAAAATAATTAAGATCTTCTCAATACTTCCGCAATCAATTAAAATAGTTTTATGAAAAACCCGATTCCCCGTGTTGCAGCTATTCATGATCTTTCCGGATATGGTCGCTCGTCTCTGACCATTATACTCCCTGTTTTATCTACAATGGGGATAAATGTATGCCCTCTGCCCACAGCAGTTCTCTCTACACAGACCAGCGGTTTTGATAACTATGTGTTCCATGATCTGACGGATGTGATGGAACAGACACTGGAGCACTGGAAAACACTCCCACTCAGTTTTGACTGTATCTATTCAGGATTTCTGGGTTCTGCCCGACAGATCCGGATTATGGAAGATCTTCTTGATCATTTTAAGGCTGATGAACAGCTTATTACAGTTGATCCTGTTCTAGGTGATGATGGAGAGTTTTACGGTCCCATGGATAAAGGGATGTTAGATGGGATGAAAAAACTAGTCTCCCGGGCGGATCTGATCACTCCCAATTATACGGAAGCCTGTTTTCTGCTGGATCGCAGCTATAAAACCGAACTGACTCAGGAAGAAGCTAATGAGATTCTCAAGGAACTTTCATCTAAAGGACCTGATAGAGTCGTAGTAACCAGCCTCCCCCTGAAAAAAGGGAGCAATACGGTTATGGCCTATGAAAAAAGAAACAAACGGATATGGCGAGTGGAGACCGATCACATTCCTGCCTCCTACCCGGGTACGGGTGATATGTTTGCCAGTGTAATAACCGGAAGACTTCTACTGGGAGACAGTCTGCCCGCCGCCATAGACAGAGCTGTACATTTCGTAATACATGCAATAAGAAATACATTCGGACATAATACCCCCCAGCGTGAGGGAGTCCTGATGGAGAAATCCCTCTATCAGCTTATGTCACCTGAGAATATGAGCCTCTGTGAGCTACTTGAAGGAGAATAATTTTGACCTTTACCGTTTTTGGAACCGGCGCCGTAGGTGCATATTATGGAGGCCGCCTGGCCGAGCTTGGAAATACTGTCCATTTCCTGGCGCGAAGCGACTACGATACAATAAAAGAATCCGGACTGAAGATTCACTCTCCCAAGGGTGATATTTTTCTGGAGAACCCTTCTGTATTTAATAAAACTGATGATATTCCTCCCTCCGATGTGGTTCTGATAGCACTGAAAACAACAGGGAACAGCATTCTCAGAGAACAGATTGCTCCCCTTGTTCATAAGGATACGGCTCTTCTGGTTCTACAGAACGGCCTTGGCATGGAAGAGGAATTCCAAAGCTGGTTTCCAGAGAATCCTGTTTTGGGAGGAATGTGTTTTATATGTTCCAGAAAGAAGGCTCCCGGAATTATTGAGCATCTGGATTATGGACTCATGACCCTTGGTGCTTTGAATCCTGATCATAAAGACCTGAGAGATGAAGTGGGGAGACTCATGGATGAAGCCTCTGTACCAGTCACCCTTGTGGATGATCTTCATGAAGCCCGCTGGCGTAAACTGTTATGGAACATCCCTTACAACGGCCTCACCGTCGCTCTTAACTGTAATACACAGGATATTATGACCAATCCCGATTCACGTCACCTTATTAGAGTTCTTATGGAGGAAGTGATTGCGGGAGCCGCCGTCTGCGGCTGTGTGATAGAAAAAGAAGCCGTTGAAAAGATGCTCATCTTCACTGACAAAATGACACCCTATGAACCAAGCATGAAGCTGGACTTTAACTATAAAAGAAGTATGGAAATTGAGTATATGTATGACAGACCCCTGAAAGAAGCTGCTTCCAGGGGTTATGTGATGAAATCAGTGTTCATGCTCAGGGATCAGCTGAAATTTATTCAGAGTCGCTATTAAGCCCTTCCCAGCTGATCAGCTGAAGGGATAGAACCTAGAGCCTGGCCATCAGATTGTGGGCCAGGAAGATACTGCTGATTTTTCCGGAAGAATCATTGACCTTGACCACCTTCCGGGCGATCAGCCTCTTGATAGCCTCCTGCACCGTATGATCCGGATATCCCAGATTCTGAGAAGACCATCGCAGGAACTCCCGCAGATCAATTTTATATTCACCGCTACCTGTATCTGAATCAGGATGACTCTTCACAAAGGACGCCAGCCCCATAACCACCTGTTTTTCATCATTTGAACCCAGAAGATACTCGATCAGATGGTCCGCCTTTCTCAGACGGGATGAAAGGGTCTTAATCATTTTTACAGCAAAGTCAGAGCTTTTCTCTACCATGGCGTAGAAGGCATCCGTATCAAGCATAATCAATTTGCACTGAGTCCTGGCAACCGCACTTGCGGTTCTCGGCTTCCTTTCAATAATTGCCATCTCACCGAAAAAGTCACCCTTTTTCAGGACTATGAGAGTCTTATATGAAGCTTTCCCTGTCTTTTTCCGGATCTCAATATCACCGTCCATGATGACATACATCACATTACCGAGCTCACCCTCTTTGAAGATTGTTTCACCGGGACTGATATGCTGTGTCATTTTCTTAAAGGAATTATCCTGTGTGCTCATTCTTATTTCTCCTGCTGCCCAGCTGTCCACAGGCAGCCATCATGGTCTCACCTTTGCTACGCCGGGTCCGGCAATAAAATCCCGCAGTCTTCAAACTGTTCCAGATGCGGTTTATTTCTTCATTTGTCGGTGCCTTCCAGGGGCTTCCTTTAACTGGATTATAAGGGATCAGGTTGATTTTTGCCTGCATTCCCTCCAGAAAGCCCTTGAGGGCTTCTATTTCCCCATCCCTGTCTGTCAGACCGGGAATTATAAGATATTCGATATAAAGGCCATCCTTAACCTGGCTGTAGGGAGAATCCAGAAGAGTCTGCCTCAACTCATCCAATGGATATTGTCTTCCCATGGGCATCAGTGAGTTTCTTGTATCCTCCACGGCACTGTGGAGGCTTACACTGAGATGAAGAGTATGGTAATAATCTTCCGGTCGGCTCTCACAGAGCCCGGAGAGGTCCCTGATTCCTTCACAATGCCCCGCAGTAGATACGGATATCCGCCGTTTAGGGATATTCAGCCCTCTCTCATCCGAGAGAATGTCTATAGCACGGATAATATTATCAAAATTATCAAAGGGTTCACCCATACCCATAAAAACAATATTCTGCAGATCCTTACAGTTCAGGGAAAAGAGAGCTATCATGACCTGAGCCACAATCTCCGCAGTGCTGAGATTCCGGATATACCCCATCTTTCCCGTTGCACAGAAACTGCATCCGAAGCGACATCCTATCTGGGAAGAGAGGCAGAGGGTGCTGTAATTTTTCATTGGAATCAAAACTGACTCGGAACTGTAGCCGTCTCCCATCTGGAGGAGAAATTTAACAGTCCCCTCTTCTTCTATTTTTTCCGTAAGTGGAGGTAGAGGGAACTGCTGAGTTATAGTTTTATAAAAAGATGCAAATGCCGGATTGGACTCCCTGTCCCGACCTCTATCCAGATTACCATAGAGTTCACGAAACAGGGCATTGCCGTAGTATTCACCCTTTGCAAAATTATCCTGGACATAATCAATGAGTTCAGCCCGGGTATAATTCAGCAATCTCATCATATGAGACTCTTAAAACTCACAGTTTTTGGATGAACGTGCATAGGGGATAACGTCACGAATGTTGGCCATTCCCGTTGCGTACTGTACCAGCCGCTCAAAACCGAGTCCGAATCCTGCGTGAGGCACTGTTCCGAACTTTCTCAGATCCAGATACCACCAGTAATCTTCAGCCTCAAGTCCCATATCTTTTATACGATCCAACAAGACATCATGACGATTTTCTCTCTCACTACCGCCGATAATCTCACCCAGACGGGGTACCAGAACATCCATGGCTCTGACAGTTTTTCCGTCATCATTCATCTTCATATAGAAGGCTTTAATATCCTTGGGATAGTCAGTGATGATTACCGGGCCTTTATATACTTCTTCTGTCAGATACTTTTCATGTTCAGAGGCCAGATCGATTCCCCAGGATACAGGATACTCAAACTTTTTCCCCGAGCTTTCAAGATCCTCTACCGCTTTTGTATAAGTGATTCTGGTAAAATCAGAGCTGATTACAGCCTTCAGGTCATCAATAATTCCCTTCTGAACAAACTTGTTAAAGAACTCCATATCCTCGGGGCATTTCTCAAGCACAGAACTTAATACATACTTTAAAAAATCTTCAGCAAGATCCATATCACCGTTAATATCACAGAAGGACATTTCGGGTTCGATCATCCAGAATTCCGCCAGATGACGGGATGTATTGGAGTTTTCGGCACGGAATGTGGGACCAAATGTATATACACGGCCCATGGCTGTGGCATAGGTCTCGGCTGAGAGCTGACCACTAACGGTAAGGGATGCTTTCTTACCGAAAAAGTCTCTGGAGTAGTCAATTCCCTTGGAGCTGTCGAATGTATCGAAAGGAAGAGTTGTTACCTGAAACATCTCCCCGGCCCCTTCTGTATCACTCGCGGTAATCAGGGGAGTATGAACATTAAAAAATTCATTTTCCTGAAAAAAGCTGTGAACTGCCATTGTCAGGGCGTTACGTACTCTCGCGACAGCACTGAATGTATTTGTCCTGGCCCGGAGGTGTCCGATCTCTCTTAAAAACTCAAAGGAGTGTCTCTTCTTCTGAAGAGGATAGTCTGAAGGACAGTCTCCCAGTACTTCAACCGAAGATGCCTGCAGCTCAACTGCCTGACCCTTTGCTGGAGACTCAACAAGAGTTCCCGTTACAGAACAGCTTGCTCCGGTGGTGAGTCTGTGCAGAATGTCTTCTGAAATATCTGTTTTATCTGCAATAACCTGCAGATTATTCATGCAGGATCCGTCATTCAGTGCAACAAAAGCTATATCTTTTGTATCTCTTTGGGTTCTAACCCAGCCCTGTACAATTATTTCGCTACCGATGCTCTCTGTTTTTTTCAAAATTTGTTTAATTGTGTCGTTTGCCATAGTCGGCAGTATAATCCCCTGAGCCTTTATGTGGCAATAGAAAAGAGAAGGATTCAACTATCATTGCGGCTGTTCCCCCTGAGTGCACCGGGGTCAGGCTCCGCAAGGTTTCAGTCCTGCCGGAAAGATAGGAGAGAACCGCTGCCGGTCCTCTCCTGACAGGAAGATATATTTTACGGGATGTAGCTCTTAATCATATCCAGAATCAGAGCCGGCCATAGAAAACCTTCGGCTCCTCCCCCTTCTCCCGTTTCAGGATGGTAAAACTCCCTGAATCCCTCGTCTTCTATCAGACGGGCAGTTTTTTCTGTAATATCCCTGGCAATGTCATCCCTTCCGTAAGCCGCCGATGCACCGGCAGCCATCCAGTTCATATTTATCCACTGGCAGGGACCTCTCCAGAGAAGAGAGTTTTTAAAGCCTTTAAGCTCCATTTCAGAATTGGAATTAAAAGAAATACCCACAGGGGATTTGAAATTCATCTCATTATCCAGATATTCATCAAGAACCCGCTCAGCCTTATCAGAACTTACAAGACCTGTCATCAGAAGTGATGATGCATTGAGACAGCTTCTTATTGATAGAGAAGTCCTTGATTCACCTTCAGGTCTGTATCGTGGATAAAAGAATCCGCGCTCTTCGTTCCAGAGATATTTTTCTGCAGCATCGACTATTCGTTCTGCATCTTTGATGCACTTGTCTGCTCTGGCTTTATCACCGGCTATGCTCCAGAGGTAGGCCAGAGACTGTGCCGCCATGGCTGTAAGTCCGTTAAAACCCGGCTCTTCATAGACAAAGCCTTTGGATTCGCCGACTTTCCGGGCACTCCAGTTCTGAGCCGAAAGTAAATCAAGAGTCTTTTTATAATTAAGTTCATAACGAAGCTTCCACAGGATTGTTCCAGCCCGTACTCCTACCATGGAATCAAAATAGGGAGCCATATCACAGCCCGATTCCCAGGGATGAAGATTGGCAACAAGGCCGTCTCCCAGAATATTCCTATCTGTACAGAGATAATCAAGACATTTCTGCATGGCCGGAAGAAGTTCAATAATTCTCATATCCGGTGCCCCACGATACAAATATGCCGCAGCAATCAGATAACTGGGGGGATCAATCATCATGGATCTACCCTGATTATCAAACTGGGAACTTACAAGAGATATATAAATACGGCGGAAAAGATTCTCACTCCCACCCAGTTCGTGTAGTCTGATTTCATGAGGGATTCGGCCGTCATCCATCTGATAGGAAAAAAGAGATTCCAGCTCTTTAATACCCTGCTGCGGATCAAAAACAGATAAGGCTATGGCAGCCCATCCCGAATCCCAGGCAAACATGGATTCATAATGACCCAGAGCCGGTTGATGAAACTCAATATTTCTCAGTTTAATCCTATTTCGGCTGAATATATCTTTTGCCTTTTTTTCCAGCCGGGCATATCGTTCTGCATCTACCATCATGGGCTCCCTGAATGAATGGTTTTGACAACTGACAGTAATCAAAGATTAACACAATGTATTAATCGAGTAGGAGGAGGGCTCACGCCCTCCGTCCTCTCACACCACCGGGCATACGGTTCCGTACCACGGCGGTTCGTAGACCGTTACGATACAACAACAAATTGTCAACAAACGAATACAAACCAATCGCATCAAAATGCTTCTTGGGAAAAGCAAAATTCATGTGGGTTTTCCCGGAAT